>NZ_JABULD010000583.1:0-5914 GCF_014060985.1 Pseudomonas sp. MD195_PC81_125 | reverse complement strand
GATCTTTTCGGCGCGCCTCAGTCCTCGAACTCGCGGCGTTCGGCTTCGATGGCTTCGGCCAGGGCGCGCGCCTCGGCTTCTTCTTCACTCAGTTCGGGCTCCGCTGCAGGTGGTTCGAGGGCAGCGACGGCAGCGAGAAGTTTTTCCCGGGCCTCGGCAACGCAAGAATGTCCTCTTCCGGTTCGGCTTCAGGCTCGGCCTCAAGTTCAACTTCAATCGGCGGCTCGACGGTCTCGGCTTCCGGCTCAGTCGTCGACGTCTCCCCGTCCGCCGCATCGCGCAACAAATCATCGAAGTCGGTCTTGATCCCCTCCTCCATGCTGTCCAGTTCCAGCAGCAAGCTGTGGAAGCTGGTTTCTTCCTTCGGCTCTTCCGGCTCGGCGCTGGCGTCGGCCTGTTCCTGCAGGCCTTGCGGCACCGGTGCGTCGTCGAAATCGAGGACGGGCTCGGCTTCCATCTCACGCAGTTCGGCCAGCGGCGGCAGGTCTTCAAGGTTTTTCAGATTGAAGTGATCGAGAAACGCCTTGGTGGTGGCGAACATCGCCGGCTTGCCCGGCACGTCGCGGTACCCGACGATGCGAATCCACTCGCGCTCGATCAGCGTTTTGACGATGTTGGTGTTGACCGCCACACCCCGCACGTCTTCGATCTCGCCCCGGGTAATCGGCTGGCGATAGGCGATCAGCGCCATGGTTTCCAGCAGCGCACGGGAATAGCGCTGTGGCCGTTCTTCCCACAAACGCCCGACCCACGGCGAAAACTTCTCGCGGATCTGCAAGCGGTAGCCGGAGGCGACTTCCTTGAGCTCGAACGCGCGGCCCTCGCAGGACTTGGCCAGCAGGCTCAGGGCTTTCTTGAAGACCGGCGGTTCAGGGCGCTCACCTTCTTCGAACAGTTCGTAGAGGCGTTCAAGCGATTGCGGTTTTCCCGAGGCCAACAGAAAGGCTTCAAGCAGGGGCGCCAGCTCGCGGGGTTCAGTCAGGTTCATGTTTCGACTCGTTATTCGGCTCGGGCTCGCACGTGGATCGCGGCGAACGGCTCATTCTGCACCAGCTCGACCAAGGATTCCTTGACCAGTTCAAGGATCGCCATAAAGGTCACCACCACACCGAGGCGACCTTCTTCGGCGGTGAACAGCTCGACGAACGGCACAAACCCGCCGCCCTTGAGCCGTTCCAGCACATCGCTCATGCGCTCGCGGGTCGACAATGCCTCGCGGCTGACCTGATGGCTCTCGAACATGTCGCCACGGCGCAGCACTTCGGCCATGGACATCAGAATTTCTTCCAGCGCGACATCAGGCAACAGCTTGCGCGCCCGGGCTTCCGGGGCGTCGAGCTTGGGCACCACAACATCGCGTCCGACCCGGCTCAGGCCGTCGATGCCTTCGGCGGCGGCCTTGAAGCGCTCGTATTCCTGCAGGCGGCGGATCAGTTCGGCGCGCGGGTCGTCCTCTTCGTCTTCGACGGTTTCGGCCCGCGGCAGGAGCATCCGCGATTTGATTTCGGCCAGCATCGCGGCCATCACCAGGTACTCGGCGGCCAGTTCCAGGCGCACCGACTGCATCAACTCGACATAGCCCATGTACTGACGGGTGATTTCCGCCACCGGGATGTCGAGAATGTTGATGTTCTGTTTGCGGATCAGGTACAGCAGCAGGTCGAGCGGGCCTTCGAAGGCTTCGAGAAACACTTCCAGCGCATCCGGCGGGATGTACAGGTCCAGCGGCATTTCCGTGACCGCCTGGCCATAGACCATGGCAAACGGCAGTTCCTGCTGGGCGCCGGCTTGGGGATCGACAACGGTTTCCACTGCGGACATTCAGGCCTCGACCATGAACGGCGCGGGGTCGCCGCAACCGACGCGGATCACTTCCGGGTCGTCGCCGGTCAGGTCGATCACGGTGGACGCCTTGATCCCGCCGAAACCGCCGTCGATGATCAGATCCACCTGGTGTTCCAACAATTGACGCATTTCGTACGGATCGCTCAGCGGATCTTCATCGCCGGGCATGATCAGGGTCACACTCATCAGCGGCTCGCCGAGTTCGGCCAGCAACGCCAAGGCAATCGGATGGCTCGGCACCCGCAGGCCGATGGTGCGTTTCTTCGGATGCAGCAGCAAACGCGGCACTTCGCGGGTGGCATTGAGGATAAAGGTGTAAGGCCCCGGCAGATGCGCCTTGAGAATGCGGAAGGTGCCGGTGTCGATCTTGGCATAGTTGCCCAGTTGCGACAGATCGCTGCAGATCAGCGCAAAGTTGTGCTTTTCGTCGAGCTGACGCAGACGGCGCACGCGCTCGATTGCGGTCTTGTCGCCGATCTGGCAACCGATGGCGTAGGAAGAGTCCGTGGGATAAATCACCACCCCGCCCTTGCGGATGATCTCGACCGCCTGTTTGATCAGGCGCGCTTGCGGGTTTTCCGGATGGATCTGGAAAAATTGACTCACATTCTCTACCTGTTCAGACGGCGGCGATAACTGTGTCATGTTTGAACCGACCCCACAGGGGTGGAAGGTCCTCGGGAACCGGCCGGTACTGGCCAATCTCGGACCAGCCACCAGGGCCATGAAAATCACTGCCGGCACTGACCAGCAGACCGAACTCACGGGCAAGGATCGCCAGGCTGCCGACCTGTTCTGCGGGCTGATGGCCATTGACCACTTCGATTGCATGCCCGCCCGCTTGAATATAGTCGGCAATCAGCTTTCGGCGCTTGCTGCGGGTGAAATCGTAGTGCCACGGATGCGCCAGACTGACCCACGCCCCGGCGGCGCGCAGGGTGCCGACGGTGTCTTCCAGCGTCGGCCAGTGCTGCTTGACGTCACCCAGCTTGCCGGCGCGAGCCATTTGCGGAATGCCTCGGCGCGATCCTTGACAAAACCTTCACGCACCATCCAGTCGGCAAAATGCGGGCGGGCCGGCGCGTTGCCGCTGTCGCCCAGTTCCTGCTGGATCTGCCGGGCGCCTTCGAGGGCACCGGGCATACCTTTGAGGCCAAGCTTGCGGCTTATTTCTTCCGACCGCAGCCAGCGGCCATCGTGCAATCTGGCGATGGCCTCGACCAAGGGCGCGGCGTTGACGTCGAAACCGTAGCCCAGCACGTGGATGGTCGCGCCGCCCCAAGTGCAGGACAGCTCGACGCCATTGACCAGTTGCATGCCCAGTTCTTCGGCGGCGCTGCGCGCTTCGGCGAGCCCTTCGAGGGTGTCATGATCGGTCAACGCCAGGACTCGCACGCCGTTTTCAAACGCACGCGCAACCAGAACCGCCGGCGCCAGGGCGCCATCGGAGGCCGTGCTGTGGCAGTGCAAATCAACATTCACGGGGAGTTGTAACCTCAAATCAGCTGGCGCTATCGCGCGCCCATATGTTTGTTATTATGCCGCCACATCCAGCTTCTGGCTCTCACTGTGAAACAATTCATCGATTTCATCCCGCTTCTGCTGTTTTTCATCGTTTACAAACTGGATCCACGGGTCGTCGACATCGCCGGCCATGAGGTGACTGTAGGCGGTATTTACAGCGCCACGGCGATGCTGATCATCAGCTCCCTCGTAGTCTACGGCGCGCTGTTCATCAAGCAGCGCAAGCTGGAAAAGAGCCAATGGCTGACCCTGATCGCCTGCCTGGTGTTCGGCAGCCTGACCCTGGCCTTCCACAGTGAGACTTTCCTCAAATGGAAAGCCCCGGTGGTCAACTGGCTGTTCGCCCTGACCTTCATCGGAAGCCACTTCATCGGTGACCGCCTGCTGATCAAACGCATCATGGGCCACGCGCTGACCCTGCCGGATCCGGTCTGGACCCGCCTGAACATCGCCTGGATCGCCTTCTTCCTGTTCTGCGGCGCTGCCAACCTGTTCGTGGCATTCACCTTCCAGAGCATCTGGGTCGACTTCAAGGTGTTCGGCAGCCTGGGCATGACCGTGCTGTTCCTGGTCGGTCAGGGCATCTACCTGTCCCGCCATCTGCACGACGCCGATACCACAACGCCAAAAACCGAGGACTGACATGCTCTACGCAATCATTGCCACCGACGTCGCCAACTCGCTCGAAGCCCGCCTCGCCGCGCGCCCGGCCCACCTCGAACGCCTGCAAGTGCTCAAGGGCGAAGGCCGCATCGTACTGGCCGGACCGCACCCGGCGGTCGACAGCAATGATCCGGGCGCGGCGGGTTTCACCGGCAGCCTGATCGTCGCCGAATTCGACTCCCTGAGCGCCGCCCAGGCCTGGGCCGACGCCGATCCGTACATCGCCGCCGGCGTGTACGCCAGCGTGATCGTCAAACCGTTCAAGCAAGTCTTGCCGTAAAGAGGCAATCTTGTGGCGAGGGAGCTTGCTCCCGCTGGGTCGCGCAGCGGCCCCGCTTTTCAAAGGCAATGGGACTGCTGCGCAGTCCAGCGGGAGCAAGCTCCCTCGCCACAGTTTCAACAGGTGCCTTATCTCTGCATTGCCTCTGGCACTGAACCTTCCCGCTTCTCACCGCTCTCAATCGCTCATTATTCTCGTTTGCCTGCCGACAACCTGCCCAATATCCATTTGCTAGCAGGAATCGCAATGCGCAAAGGTCCGTTGTGTCTGATGTGGGTCACGTTGACGATCATGGCGCCCGCCCATGGTGAAGAAACCACCGAAAGCGGCAGCTCCACGCCATTGTCATTAAGTGCCGGCAGCCAGATTACCGAGTTGCAGCAGCGCCTGAAGGCCAGCGAGCAGCAGCGGGAAGAATTGAGCAAACAACTGCAAAATGCCGACAACACCCGCGAAAGCGCCGTGCTCGCCAGGTTGCGCCAAGAGAATCAGCGCCTGAAGCTGCAACTCAAGGAAGCCCAGGCCAGTCCCTTGCCGCGTTTGCTGACCGAACAGCAGCAATGGTTCGTTACGGGCGCCGGGGTAGCGCTATTGGCGCTGCTGTGCGGTATCTTTGCCAGTGGAGCAAGCCGAAAACGTCGGCAATGGCTAAATTGAGTGAGTCATGAGCGAGCTGTTACTGATTGATGATGACCAGGAGTTGTGTGAACTCCTGAGTAGCTGGCTGAGCCAGGAAGGCTTTCTGGTGCGTGCCTGCCACGATGGCCAGAGCGCGCGCAAGGCGTTGGCCGAATCGGCCCCGGCGGCGGTGGTGCTGGACGTGATGCTGCCCGATGGCAGCGGTCTGGAACTGCTCAAGCAATTGCGCAGCGAGCACGCAGAGCTGCCGGTGCTGATGCTCTCGGCCCGGGGCGAACCGCTGGACCGTATTCTCGGTCTGGAGCTGGGGGCCGACGATTACCTGGCCAAGCCCTGCGATCCGCGTGAACTCACCGCGCGCCTGCGCGCCGTGCTGCGCCGCAGCCACCCGGCCGCCGTATCCACCCAACTCGAACTCGGCGACCTGAGCTTCAGCCCGGTGCGCGGCGTGGTCAGCATCGACGAAAAAGAACTGACACTTACCGTTTCCGAAAGCCGCCTGCTCGAAGCCCTGCTCAAGCAGCCCGGCGAACCGCTGGACAAACAGGAACTGGCGCAACTGGCCCTCGGTCGCAAGCTGACCCTGTACGACCGCAGCCTCGACATGCACGTCAGCAACCTGCGCAAGAAGATCGGCCCGCATCCCGACGGCCGCCCACGGATCGTCGCCCTGCGCAGCCGTGGTTACTACTACAGCCTCTGATCCACGTCCGACACAACGACATCCCCCTGTAGGAGCTGCCGAAGGCTGCGATCTTTGCTTTTAAAGATCAAAAGGATCGCAGCGTGCCGCAGCTCCTACAGGGGATATGTGTAAGGCTGGAGACAAAGCGTCTTTACCCAAGCTTTACGCAGCGCTGACCGCCGCTGACCTTGATCTCCGTAATCTGTACTCATCCGGAACGTACCGGGAAACGAGACAAGGAGATACACCATGCGCAAGACTCTTATCGCTCTGATGTT
>NZ_JABULD010000627.1:0-12194 GCF_014060985.1 Pseudomonas sp. MD195_PC81_125 | reverse complement strand
ACTGAGCCTGCCATAAATGGTTCTATTCCGCAGGCTAATACGAGGAATGCATCAGTGACTCACAACGCACTTGATCGTGGCGATCGTCGAATACTTGCAATATTGCAGAGAGATTGCCTTACGCCTGCGGATCAAATTGCTGATGAAACAGGTATGTCCGCTTCATCTGTTTTGAGGCGCATACGTAAAATGCGCGACGATGGGGTAATTTTGGGACAGGTCACAATTGTCGATGCGAAGAAGGTGGGTATGCCTTTAACCTTTGTTACTGCGCTAGAAATTGAGAGAGAGCGCAAGGACTTACTTGCTCAACTTAAAAGATGGTTGGATAAAGAAGACTCAGTACAACAGGCCATTTACACAACTGGCTCCGCTGACGTTTATTTGATCGTGGTAGCAAAGAATGTGGAAGCCTATGATGCGATTACCCAGAGACTTGTGGAGGAAAACCCAAACATACGTCGTGTTACAACCAGTGTCTCGCTACAAACATATAAGCGCGGACTATACATACCTACTGAAGATGACAGTATCTGACTTCATGCCGAGAGTCCCTAACCTTCTTGTTGGCATGAGCGGGCTGACATAGTTTTTTTCCGGTCTAACCCGAAGTTGACGGGCAGACGGCACATGCTCTCTTCATCATTTCGCAACGGAATGAGAGTTATCATTTCATTCTCGGTCCACTGTTATCGGTGCACATTTCCTTCGTTCAGCGAGACACGTTATGAACCCAGCGACCCAAGTGCCCCTTGGTACTGCGACAATGACCAAAAGTATGGTGCTCTTATTTGCATTCTGCTGCGGCGCAATCGTGGCTAACATCTACTATTCGCAGCCGATTATCGGCCTGATTGCACCGGACATTGGCCTGACCAATACCATGGCCAGCCCGATCGTTTCGCTGACCCAGATCGGTTTCGCGCTTCGCCTGTTCTTCCTCGTGCCCCTGAGTGATTTGTTCGTCTACAGAGCCGATCCATAACGGCCGTTCCATCAGAGTATCGGGCACCATAACGACCTTAAAAAACAGAACCTCGAATATGAATCATGAACTTTGGCAGGAACCTGATGGCTGTCAGACCTTTTGTCTAGCCGGTGCTCGAAGCTGGTTCATTTATTTCGAAAATCTCAAAGTCTTTTATCAACAAAACTGAAAAACCCGCGACGCAGCCGCGTCAAAAAAAGATGCACAACCTATTGATTTTAAAGGCCTAAAAAAATCATCTTTTTTGAATACCCACATCGATTCAAGGGTAATCGTCAGTAAAAACGCGCCTTCCCCCACCTATTGTGTAAAATGCCGCCCGGGTGCCACCGCAACAACGCGGCAGGGCAGGTTTAATTCAGCGCAGGTCGGGCCGCCGCGCGGAGTTCCCGTGCCTATGAGCCACGATCCGTCACGCCTGCAGGCTGCCCCTGCCCGTCAGCAGTCGCCGTCTGCTTTGGCCTTTCTTTCCCGATTTTTCGCCGCCGAGTCCGCCGGTGGCCTGATCCTGATGGCCGCCGCCCTCGCCGCGCTGCTGGTCGCCAACTCGCCTTGGGCGGCCACCTACTTCTCGACCCTGCACATCAAAGTCGCTGGTCTGTCGATCGAGCATTGGGTGAATGATGGCCTGATGGCGATCTTCTTCATGCTGGTGGGCCTGGAGATCAAGCGCGAAATGCTCGCCGGTCAGTTGTCGACCTGGGGGGCAGCGCGCGCTGCCGGGCTTTGCCGCGCTGGGCGGGATGCTGGTGCCCGCCCTGATCTACGTCGCGATCAACTGGGGCAATCCGCAGACCCTCAGCGGTTGGGCGATCCCCGCAGCCACCGACATTGCTTTCGCTTTGGGCGTACTGTCGCTGCTGGGCAAACGGGTGCCAGTGTCGCTGAAAATTTTCCTCTCCGCGCTGGCCATTCTTGATGATCTGGGTGCAGTGGTGATCATCGCGATTTTCTACACCAGCGGCCTGTCGATAAGCATGCTGTTGGCCTCGTTGGCGGTGATCGCATTGCTGGTGATCCTCAACCGCTGCGGCGTCAGAAAGCTGTGGCCGTACCTGATCGCTGGCGCCCTGCTGTGGTTCTTCATGCTGCAATCGGGGATCCACGCGACTCTCGCCGGGGTGATTCTGGCCCTGTGCATTCCGCTGGGTAACCCGGAAGACGAGCACAACTCGCCGCTGCTCTACCTCGAAGAAAAAATGCATCCGTGGGTGGCGTTCGCCGTGGTGCCGATCTTCGGCTTCGCCAACGCGGGCGTGTCATTGAGCGGCATTTCCCCGAGCAACCTGCTTGAGCCGGTGCCGCTGGGCGTCGCGTTGGGCCTGTTGTTCGGCAAGCAGATCGGCATCCTCGGCCTCGGCGCCCTGGCGATTCGCAGTGGTCTGGCGCAACTGCCGCAAGGCGCGAGCTGGCTGCAACTGTACGGCGTCGCCCTGCTCTGCGGGATCGGCTTCACCATGAGCCTGTTCATTGGCGCACTGGCCTTTCCGGGCGCGCCGCATCTGGTCGATTCGGTGAAGGTCGGTGTGTTGCTGGGTTCGATCCTGTCGGCGCTGCTGGCGGTGGTCGTGCTGATGAATGCGGGTAAGGCGAAGGCGTCGAACTGACCTCAAGATCTCATCGAAATAAATAACAATGTGGGAGCGAGCCTGCTCGCGAAGGCGCTGGTTCAGTCAACAGTTTCGCTGACTGAACTGACGCTATCGCGAGCAGGCTCGCTCCCACAGTTTTTTACAGCGGTAATGCTCAGCCTTTTTCGTCGATTCCGGCCTGCAGGGTCTGGCTATCCAGGTTGCCACTCAGGGTCACCGGACCGACTTTCAGGTGGCCGTTATCGAACGACCCCTTCGGTGCGTTCTCCTCGGCTTTCTGCGGCAGGTCCAGTCCGGCTTTCACGCCGTATTCACGGTTGACCAAGTCACGGCTACCGACCTTTGAACCGCCCAGATCGACCTTGCCTTCAGCCGATGAAATCTGCGCGCCGGTCAGCTGTGTCGCGCCGTCCACCGCAAGGTTCACACCCTGATTGCCACTGATGCCGGACGCCTGCGCCACGCTGTCCTTGTGCGCGTATTCGCCCTGCGCCTTCAGCGTTGGTTTGTAGTCGGTGCCGGCGAGTTTTTCCTTGTCACTCGGCGGGTTCTTCTTCGCGGTCAGGCCCAGATCGACATCGACCCTGGCTTGCGTCTTCGAGTCCTGACGGCTGTCGACGGTCAGATCACCGGCGACCTTGCCACTGACAGTGTTCGCGTCGATCCGCGCCCCCGACAGTTGTGCATCGCCTGCGCTGTTGAGGACCACGCTGTCAGCCTTGATCTGGCTGTTCTGCTGGGTGGTGCCTTGCAGGTAATCGACGCCGACCTTGGCCCCGGCGTTGAAGCCGTGGTCGCTGCTGGCCTTTTCATCGGCAGCGGTCGGGGTCTTGCTGCTCAGGTTGCCGCCGGCATTCAGCGCAACGCTCCAGTTGTTGCGCGTCTCGGTAGATTGCGCCGACTCCTGAACCAAACCGCCCTTCTGCGCATTGATGCTGACGTTCGGCGCGCTGACTTGCGTGCCTTGCAGGTGCACCGCATCACCGCTCAACACGACGTTACTCTGGCTGTTGAGCTGACCACCGGTCAGGGTTTGCGAGTGTTCATTGACCCGACCGATGTTGAAGTTGCCGCTCAGATTAGCGCCCTGATCGCGACTCTTCTCGCTGCTGGATTTGCTGCCGCCGCCTTTCAAGCCGCCGCCGAGATTGCTGCCGGTCGCGGTGTGGGTATCAACGGCCGCTTGCAGATCAAGCTTGCCGTCAGCGTGCAGATCGATGCCGCCGGCACTGTCGATCTTCGTGCCTTGCTGAACCTGATTGCCGCCACTGCTCAGTTGCACCGGGCCAATGCCGCTGATGCTCGCGACGTGAGCCTGAGTGTCAGTGGTCTGCTTGCCGGTATGGTCTAGCTGGAAGCCAGCGCCGAGATCGACGTTGGTGCCGTCGGTGCCCGGCAAGGTGCCGACCGTCAGCGAGCCGTTGCCGCGCAGGCTGGAGTCGCTGCTGCTCTGGCGGTCACTGGCCTGATTCAGCGCCAGATCGCCGCCGGTCTTGATGCTCACACCGCCCTGCCCGCCGTCAACACGGCTGCCAGCGAACTGCGCATCTGCGCCAACGTTGATGTTCACGCCCTGATTGCCGGCATACCCGCCGACCACCGCCGTACTGCTGTCCTTGCTGCTGTAGCTGTTGCCGCCCGCACCGCTGCCGGCGACGTTCACGTCTTCGCCGGTCTTGGTGTAAACGCGCACGTCGACCTTGGCATCGACTGAGTTATCGGTGCTGCCGTGAGTGTTGCTCGCGGCATCGGCAACCAGTGTGTCGGCGTTGATGTTGACCTTGCCGTTGCTCGCGCTGTACTGAGTGCCCTGGTCGTGCAGGGTGCCGGCGGTTTTCACCTCGACACTGCCGCCGTCGAAACGGCTGACCACGGCGTTGCTGTTGTGCTCGGTCTTGTCAGCGCTGCCGTGACCGATCGCCACGTCGAGACCAACGTTTGGCTGGCCGAGATTGCTCAGGGCTTCCTTGTCCGGCACCTTGCCGTTGAGCACATCCTTGACCGCACCGGCAATCGGGCGGGCGATGTCCTTGTACTCGACATTGGCGCCGATGTCCGCCGACCAGTTGCTCTGGTTATGGCTGCTGCTTTCGGTGTTGCTGGCGGCGCGGTTGTCGATTTCGTTGGCCGTGACGTTCAGACCGTTGCCAGCCTTGACCTGCGCGCCTTCGGTCACCAGCTTGTCGGCATTGATGTTCAGGCTGCCGCTGCTTTGCACGTGGGTGGTTTGCGCGGTGGTTTTGCTGCTGCTGTCTTGCGTGGTGCTGTGGGCAAAATCGACACCACTGCCGGCGCGGTCGAGGCCACCGGTGTAGTAGAAACCGCCGCCGGTGCTGGAGGTATCGGTCGAAGTTTTGTGGCTGTCCTGTTCGGCCAGCAACGACACATTATTGCCACTCAGCGTGGTGTCGCCGGCCGTGGATTTGACTTCACCGCCCTTGATGGTCAGATCGCCGCCGGCCTTTACCTGCACGCTGGCGCCGCTGAGGCTGGAGCCTTGCTGGTTGACGTCGTTGCGGGTGACGGTCTGCTGCTTGTCTTCGTAGTGCACCCCGGCGCGGTATTGCTCCGGCGTTTGCTCTTTGGCGTAGGCATCGAAGCCACGGGTCTCGGTGGTAGAGCTGCTGTCGTGGCTGTTCTGCGTGGAATGCACGTTCACATCACCCGCTGCGTCCGCCGTCAGCGCGCCGCCAGCCTTGACCGTGGAGCCGGCCACTTCGATGTCCTTGGCGCTTTTGAGCTTGAGGTTGCTGTCGGAAACCAGCTCGCTGCGCACCGTGGTGCTGTCCCTGGCGTTCTGCCGCGATTCGTCCTTGGTGATGCCGAAGAACTTGCTGTCCTTGTCGTGGTTGTTGCTGTGCGAGGTGTCCTGCACGCCGTCGATCACCAGCGAACCCTGATCACTGATAACGCTGGCCTCGGTGCCGCCACGGACCTGGCTGCCGCTGATGCGCACATCATCAGCCTTGACGATCAGTTTGCCGGCCGCATTGATTTTGCTGCCCTGATGTCGGGTCTGGCCCTTGTCGGCGTCTCCGGTCTTGCCGAAGAATCCGCCACCAACCAGGTCGCCTGAGTAGCTGTTGTTATTACTGCGACTGGTGCGCGTGGCGGTGGTGACGTCCACTTGCTTGCCCGCCAGTTTCACATCGCCGGCGCTGTTCAGTTCGGCGCCTTCGGAACGCAGCAACGCGGCGGTTTGCAGCGCGATATTGCCGCCCTTCAACTGGCTGCCAAGGCTGCGCTGCTCTTCGCTGCTGCTGTTCCAGTCAGCCTTCCACAAATGCTTGCGATGGTTGCCCTGATCGGTCTGAGTATGGCGTTCGGTGGCCGCAGTCAGGCGCAGATCACCGCCGCTGTGCACATCGAGATTTTTCGCCGCTTCAACCTTGGCGGCTTTGAGTTCGGTGTCTTTGCCGGAAGACAATTTCGCATCGCGGCTGGCGACGATCTGGCTGCCGTGCTGGCGAGTTTCACTGTCGGTCTGGGTGCGGTCGTAGGTTTCCCAAGTGATGCCGATGGTGCTGTTGCTCCAGTTTTCGCGCTTTTCCTGAAGCTTGCGGCTTTCGACGGTACTCAAGGTCAGGTTGCGCTTGGCATTGACGCTGACGTCGCGAGCACTGACGTCGGTGGCGGCCAATGTCAGATCGTTGCCGCTGTGCAGGCCGACATCGCCCTGACTGCTGCGAATGCCGGCACGGGTCACGTCGAGGCTATTGGAGATAGCCGCACCGCTGACGCTGAGGTCGCCAGCCGAACGGATCTGCACGCCGTCACGCCCCGGCCACTTGTACCGCACCCACACGCACGCCCGCGCCTTCGGCGGTGCTGACGATATTGATGCGCCCGGCCTGCATCGCACCGAACAGGCTGGCGTCGATGCGTTGATCGGTGGTGTTGCCCGCCGGGTCCACGGTTTTTACCTGACCGCTGGCGTAATCCACCTGATTGCGCCCCGCCGTGAGGTTGAGTTGATCGCGGGCATCAATGCGGCCCTGGCTGTCGATACGCGGGGCGATCAGGTTGATCGAGCCTTCAGCGTTGCGCAGGCCACCGCTGTGGATCTGCAACTGACCACTGGCGTCGCGGGTGTTCAGCGCTTGCAGTTTGCCGTCGTTCAATTCAGGACGACCGACCAGCAGACTGGCGTTCGGCGTGTTGATGAAACTGCCGCCGTTCACCGAGATGCCGTTGGGGTTGGCCAGCACGTAATCGGCAGCGCGGCCGAAGATTTCCTGGGCGCCATTGATCGCCGAAGGGTTACGGCTGATCACCTCGTTGAGGATCACGCTCGCCGCCTGCCCCTGCAGTTGCGGGTTGGCCGCCAGTTGCCCGGCGAGCTGCGATTGCCCGGCCTGCAAGGCGTTGTTCAGCACCAGACCCTGACGGTCGACGTTGTAGTCGAGGAACTGGTTGTGCGACAGGCCCGAGCCGTTGGGCGCGACGATATTGACGATGGGCACGCCGCCCTGAGTCTGCAATTGCGCGGTGCCGCCGGGGCCGGGTGCGACCACCACACCGCCGGCGATAGCGGTCGGCAGGTGCACGGCGAAGAACAGGCTGGCGATCGCCCAGCGCAGTTTGCCCCGAGGAGAAAGATGAAATGCAAAGGTGTGTGCTGGCATAAAAACGTCTCCATGTAAGTACGGCATCACGGCGCGCGATTGAGTGTTGGCCGTGGCTGTCGCGCTCAGATCCGACGGCTGTTTGTTCACTGCTTGATGAGTTTCGCTGGTGCTCATATCTGCAACCCCACGCGCATCAGCCAGGTCTCTGGCTCGTGCTGCAAACCATTGGGGGTGTTGAGGGCGCGTTGGTAATCGACATCCACTTGCAGATTCTTCCAGCCCAGATTCAGCCCGACGCTGGCACCGCTCAGGCGTTGGCCCTGGGCGCCGTGGTCAGCCTTGAGCCAGCCGTTGTCCAGGCCCACGCGCGGGGTGATCTGCAGCGGCCAGTCGTTGCGCAGGGGCAGACGCAAGGTGTTGCGCCAGATCGCGCCGCTGGCAGCGGATGCGCTGTTGACCCGATAGCCGCGCACTGCCGAATCGTCGGTGCCGAGCAACTGTTCGATGGCCGGCAACGGGTCGGGGCTGTATTGGAGATTGAGCTGACTCTGCCACTGCCACGCTTGCGCGCCGAACTGGCCGTTGCGCCATTGGCTGAGGCCAGCGCGGTACTTGCGAAATTGCGCTTTGGGCAGGTTGTTGACCGCGTGATGGGCGTCGTCATCGGCGCCCAGCCAGCGCAGGCCTTGCGAGTAGGTGAAGTCGAGGTTCCACACCGCACGGTCGAGCCAGAACAGATTGAGCCCGGCTTCGGCCACGGTCAGGGTCGGGCTCTGAATGCCCAGGCGAACGTTCTCCAGGTAGCTGTCGACGTCCTTGTGCGCCAGTTGCAGGTTGGCGCTGAGCTGGCGGCTCTGGTCGCGCCACAACACGCGGTCGGCGCGCAGGCTCAGTTGATCGGTGATGCCGGTGCTGTACAGGGTCGCGCTGGGCAGTTTGAACGGCGCACGATACTCGGCGTGGCTGGCGAACGCGCTATAGGTCCAGTAGCCGTAGGGAATCGCGTAATACAGGCTGGCGTTGCGACTGTAGCGGTCGCCCTGATTCAACGTGTCGCTGGCGCTGAGGCTCAGCAGGTCGTTGAGTTGCAACGGACTGTCGACGCTCAGGCTGACGCTGTTGCGATCCCGCCCGGTGCTGGCGCTGCCGAGGTTGTCCATGCCCAGCCCCAACGCCCAGCGCGACTGTCCGGAAGTGCGCGAGCGCAGGATGATTCGCGACGCGCCGGGCTGGCTGGCCGGGGGCAATGTCGGCGGTCAGGTCAAGCGAACGCAAGCGGTTCAACTGATCCAGGCCCTGCTCCAGATCGCGCAGGTTCAGCGGTTGGCCGAGCATGTGCGGGAACGCGCCGCCCAGCGAAACGGGCAGGCTCTGATCGGCCAGTTCGATCGACTCGATGTAGCCTTCGTCCACCATGATGTCCAGCGACTGCCCCGCCGCCGGCGCACTCAACAGGTACGGGCGGCTGGCGATGTAGCCCTGCTCGACATAGATCGCGGTGATGGTCGCCAGCAAATGATTGATCTGGCCGACGCCCATGCACGGCGCCAGCAGCGGTTTGATCCGCGTGTTGAGCTTGTCGCTGTCGAGCAGCGTAACGCCGCCGATACGCGTGCCGCTCAGTGGCCAGCAGCGTTCATCGGGGGTGACGGTTTGCGGGATGGCCGGTGTGGCCGGTGCCGGACCGAACGCACCGCGCTCCAGTTGGCGCTTGCGTTGTTCCATCTGCAGTTGTTGCAGATCGCGCTGTTGCTGTTGCTGCTGGCGCAGCACTTCCTGGCCCGGCGCAACAGAGTCAGCCGCTTGAATCGAGGAGGCACACACACTCAACACAAAGGCCGACAACAGCGGGCAAAGCGTGAAGCGACGACGAGAAACAGCGCAAAGCAAATACGGCACGCAACATCCTTGCAAGCATGAAATGGCGTAATGCCACTTCATCAATGCGAGTGATAGTCAGAGCCTTCCTACACAAATGCAAGACGCTTCCTACAGCGCTTACATTTCTTAAACATTTGATTTTGCTGCGTTCAACGCTAGGCCATCAGGGTTTCCCCGAGGGCTCTCATCGAGTTCTCAAAGACCTGCCCCGCATTACCGGGACTGTCATTTCTCGAAACCGCTCCAAACCCCGAGGCCGGGTAAGCAACTGACGATCGGCACAAAAAACGTAATTGCCACAAAATATTACTTGCGTCATATTACGACTGTAATAACCACTCGTTCCCGCAGGTATTACGCCATGACCGCCATGTCCACCCTCGAGCCCGACCTGTCATCCCCGGTCACTCCCGCCAAACCGCCTTTGCGCAAGCGCCTGCTGCTGACCGGCTCTGGCCTGATCGCGCTGGTCGTGATCGGCGTATTCGCCAGTCATTGGTGGAGCACCGGGCGTTTTCTCGAGGAGACTGACGATGCCTACATCGGTGGCGACGTCACGGTGATCGGGCCGAAGGTTGCCGGCTACATCGAAGAAGTGCTGGTCAGCGACAACCAGTCGGTGAAAGCCGGCGATGTGTTGATCCGACTTGATGCGCGCGACTATCGCGCCAACCTCGCCAAAGCCGAAGGCGCAGTCGCTGCCGAAGAGGCGCTGCTGGCCAACCTCGATGCCACCGAGCAACTGCAGCAAGCAGTGATTGGCCAGGCCCGCGCCGGCATCGATGCCGCCGGTGCCGAAACCGCCCGCTCGCGGGACGACAACGCGCGCTATAAACGCCTGGTCAGCAGCAATGCCGTGTCGGTGGAAAGCGCCCAACGCGCCGACGCCAGCTTCAAGACCGCCCAGGCCCTGAGTGCCCGCGCCCAGGCCGAACTGCTCGCCGCCCAGCGCCAACTGGCGGTGATCGACACCCAGAAACAACAGGCCCGCGCCGCCCTGCAACAAGCCCGGGCCGAGCGTGATCTGGCGCAGTTGAACCTCGCTACACCGAACTGCGCGCACCGGTTGATGGCGTGATCGGCAATCGCCGCGCACGGGTCGGCGCCTATGCCCAGGCCGGGTCGCAACAGTTGTCGGTGGTGCCGGCCAGCGGTCTGTGGGTGGATGCCAATTTCAAGGAGGACCAACTGGCGCGGATGAAACCCGGGCAACGGGTGAGCATCCGCGCCGACGTGCTTTCCGGCCAGGAGTTCCACGGCCGCCTCGACAGCCTCGCCCCCGCCACCGGCTCGCAATTCAGCGTGCTGCCGCCAGAGAACGCCACCGGCAACTTCACCAAAATCGTCCAGCGGGTACCGGTGCGAATTCTGCTCGATCCGGCCGATGGCGTGCTCGGGCATCTGCGGCCGGGCTTGTCGGTCACCGCTGAAGTCGACACCCGCGCGCCCGCTGAATCCAGCGCCGTGGCCGTCGCACCATGAGCACCACCCTCACCGCCCCGGCGCAACCGTTCAACGCCGCCGACATGGCTACCGCGACCAAAGTATTCGCCTTCGCCACGATGTGCATCGGCATGTTCATTGCGCTGCTGGACATCCAGATCGTCTCGGCCTCGCTGCGCGACATCGGCGGCGGACTCTCGGCCGGCACCGACGAAACCGCGTGGGTGCAGACCAGTTACCTGATCGCCGAAATCATCGTGATCCCGCTGTCGGGCTGGCTGTCGCGGGTGTTCTCCACCCGCTGGCTGTTCTGTGCTTCGGCGGTCGGCTTCACCCTGGCCAGTTTGCTTTGCGGTGTGGCGTGGAACATCCAGAGCATGATCGCCTTTCGGGCGCTGCAGGGCTTTCTCGGCGGCTCAATGATCCCGCTGGTGTTCACCACCGCGTTCTTTTTCTTCACCGGCAAACAACGGGTAATCGCCGCCGCGACCATCGGTGCCGTGGCGTCACTGGCGCCGACCCTGGGTCCGGTAATCGGTGGCTGGATTACCGACATTTCCTCATGGCACTGGCTGTTCTACATCAACCTGGTGCCGGGAATTTTCGTCGCCGTGGCCGTGCCGATGCTGGTAAAGATCGACCAGCCGGAACTGGCGCTGCTCAAGGGCGCGGACTACTTGAGCATGGTATTTCTCGCGCTGTTTCTCGGCTGCCTGGAATACACCCTCGAAGAAGGCCCGCGCTGGAACTGGTTCAGCGATCAAACGATTCTGACCACGGCGTGGATCAGCGGTCTGGCGGGTCTGGCTTTTATCGGGCGCACCTTGCACGTGGCCAATCCGATCGTTGATTTGCGCGCACTCAAGGATCGCAATTTCGCCCTCGGCTGCTTCTTCTCCTTCGTCACCGGGATTGGTCTGTTCGCGACGATTTACCTGACGCCGCTGTTTCTCGGCCGGGTGCGAGGCTACAGCGCGCTGGACATTGGTCTGGCGGTTTTTTTCCACCGGGGTGTTCCAGATCATGGCGATTCCGTTGTACGCCTTTCTCGCCAATCGCATGGATTTGCGCTGGATCATGATGCTTGGGCTGGGCTTGTTTGCCGTATCGATGTGGGAGTTCAGTCCAATCACCCACGACTGGGGCGCCGGCCAATTGATGTTGCCGCAAGCGCTGCGCGGGATCGCCCAGCAACTGGCGGTGCCGCCGGCAGTGACATTGACTTTGGGAGGCTTGGCACCGGCACGCTTGAAGCACGCTTCGGGGCTGTTCAACCTGATGCGCAATCTGGGCGGAGCCATCGGCATTGCCGCGTGCGCGACCATTCTCAATGACCGCACCAACCTGCACTTCACCCGCCTGGCCGAGCATTTGAACAGCAGCAACGAGGCGCTGAATCAGTGGCTGGCGCAGGTCGGTGGCAACCTGGAAACACTGGGTCAGAGTGGTGACGTCGGGATCACCGCCGGTCTGCGTCAGCTGTGGCTGCTGACTTACCGCGAGGCGCAGACCCAGACCTACGGCGATACCTTTTTGATGATCATGCTGGGCTTCATCATCGCCACGGCGATGGTGCCCTTGATGCGCAAGGTGCAACCACCGACTGCGCCGAGTGCAGATGCGCATTGATCACGGTTTCCGAAACAACCGGCCCCTGTAGGAGCTGCCGCAGGTGCGATCTTTTGATCTTGTCTTTAAAAGATCGCAGCCTCGTTTCACTCG
>NZ_JABULD010000392.1:0-4537 GCF_014060985.1 Pseudomonas sp. MD195_PC81_125 | reverse complement strand
CGCCCTTCGGCGTGACCTTGATCGCATAAACGAAGCCACTGCGGCTGTATTCCTGAATGACCTTGTCGCCCTCGGTGTGCGTGTTAATGGTAACTTCCGGCTCCTTCGACGGCGCATCATCCGCCGCCATCGCGGCCAATGGTGAGACAGCAATCAAACCGACCAGCAGCAAGCGATTTAACGTACGCATGATAACCTTGTCCCTTTGTCGTCAACGGTCCCGCTATTCTAGCGCCGGGCCCGCCGAAAAGGTTGATTCTGCTCATGAGCCAAGCCCCCCTCGTCCTGGTGGACGGTTCGTCTTACCTGTACCGCGCTTTCCATGCACTGCCACCGCTGACCACCTCCAAAGGCCTGCCGACCGGTGCGGTCAAAGGTGTGCTGAACATGCTCAAGAGTCTGCGCAAGCAGTATCCGGACAGCCCGTTCGCCGTGGTTTTCGATGCCAAGGGCGGGACGTTTCGCGATGAGATGTACGCCGAGTACAAAGCCAACCGCCCCAGCATGCCCGACGACATGCGCGTGCAGATCGAGCCGCTGCACCAGAGCGTGATTGCTCTCGGCTTCCCGCTGTTGTGCGTGGAGGGTGTCGAGGCAGACGACGTGATCGGCACCCTGGCCCGCAGCAGCGCGGCAGCCGCTCGCCCGGTGATCATTTCAACCGGCGACAAGGACATGGCGCAATTGGTCGACGGCCACATTACCTTGGTCAACACCATGTCCGGTAGCTCGATGGACGTTGAGGGCGTAAAGGAGAAATTCGGCGTCGCTCCGGAGCAGATCATCGATTATCTAGCGCTGATGGGCGATTCTTCCGACAACATCCCGGGCGTTCCCGGCATCGGCCCGAAGACTGCGTCCGGCCTGCTGGTCGGCGTTAACGGCGGCCTCACCGAGCTTTATGCAAACCTCGACATCGTGCCGACCCTGCCGATTCGCGGGGCCAAGACTCTGCCGGCCAAGCTTGAAGAGCACAAGGAGATGGCCTTCCTCTCCTATCAGCTGGCAACGATCAAGGTCGACGTACCGCTGGATATTGGCCTCGATGATCTGCAAATGGGCCCGGAAGACCCGGCCAAGCTCTACGAGCTGTACACCCTGCTGGAATTCAAGAGCTGGCTGAATGACCTCGATCGCGACGCCAAGCGCCAGGAGCTGAGCGCGACCGCCGAGCCTGCGCCGGCGGGCGATCTGTTCAGCGCGACGGCAGTCGAAGCGCCCGTCGCCCCCGCTGAAGCCGCGTATGAAACCATCCTCGATCAGGCGCGATTCGACGTCTGGCTGGAGAAACTGAACAACGCCAAGCTGTTCGCCTTCGACACCGAAACCACAGGCATCGACGCGCAACAGGCGCAACTGGTCGGCCTGTCGTTCGCGGTGCAGGCCAACGAAGCGGCGTACATCCCGCTGACCCATTCCTACATCGGCGTACCCGAGCAACTGGATCGCGACACTGTGCTGCGCGCGCTGAAGCCGATCCTGGAAGACCCGAACAAACTCAAAGTCGGCCAGCACGCCAAGTTCGACATGAACATTCTGGCCAACTGCGCCATTGGCGGCGATCAGAGCCAAGGCATCAATGTGCGCGGGATTGCCTTCGACACCATGCTTGAGTCCTACGTACTCAACTCCACCGCCACTCGCCACGACATGGACAGCCTTGCGCAGAAGTACCTGGATCACACCACTGTGAGTTTTCAGGACATCGCCGGCAAAGGCGCCAAACAGCTGACCTTTGACCAGATCGCTCTGGAGCAGGCCGGCCCCTATGCCGCCGAAGACGCCGACATCACCCTGCGTCTGCACCAGACCCTGTTTGAAAAACTCAGCGCGATCCCGAGTCTGGCCAGCGTGCTGACCGACATCGAAATCCCGCTGGTACCGGTGCTGGCGCGGATCGAGCGTCAGGGCGCGTTCGTCGACGCCGAACTGCTCGGCATCCAGAGCATCGAGCTGGGCAACAAGATGGTCGCACTGGAGCGCGAAGCGTTCGAGATCGCCGGGGAAGAGTTCAACCTCGGCTCGCCGAAGCAGCTGGGCGTGATCCTCTACGAAAAACTCGGCCTGCCGGTTTTGAAGAAAACCGCCAAGGGCCAACCATCGACCGCCGAGGAAGTGCTGGCGAAACTGGCCGAGGATGATCACCGCTTGCCGAAGGTGCTGATGGAACACCGCTCCATGAGCAAGCTGAAAAGCACTTACACCGATCGCCTGCCGGAGCAGATCAATCCGCGCACCGGACGTATCCACACGTCGTACCATCAGGCTGTGGCGTCCACCGGGCGCTTGTCTTCCAGCGATCCGAACCTGCAGAACATTCCGGTGCGCACCGCGGAAGGCCGCCGCATTCGCCAGGCGTTCGTCGCGCCGAAAGGCTACAAGTTGCTGGCGGCGGACTATTCGCAAATCGAACTGCGGATCATGGCCCACTTGTCCAAGGACGAAGGCCTGATGAACGCCTTCCGCAACAATCTGGACGTGCACACCGCCACCGCTGCCGAAGTGTTCAAGGTCGAGCTCAACGAAGTGACCTCCGACCAGCGCCGAGGTGCCAAGGCGATCAACTTCGGCCTGATCTATGGCATGGGCGCGCAGAAGCTCGGCAAGGACATCGGCGTCGACACCAAGACCGCCAAGGCCTACATCGACACCTACTTTGCCCGCTACCCCGGTGTGCGCGAATACATGGAGCGCACCCGTAAGCAGGCGGCGGATCAGGGTTACGTCGAGACCTTCTTCGGTCGACGCCTGTACCTGCCGGAAATCAACTCGAACAAGCCGCAGGAACGCGCCGCCGCCGAACGCACGGCGATCAATGCGCCGATGCAAGGCACCGCCGCCGACATCATCAAGAAAGCCATGGTGGCGGTGGATAACTGGCTGACAGCGTCCGGGCTGGACGCCAAGGTCATCCTGCAGGTACACGACGAACTGGTGCTGGAGGTTCGCGAGGATCTGGTTGAGCAGGTGAGTCAGGAAATTCGCCTGCACATGAGCGAAGCGGCGAAACTGGACGTACCGTTGCTGGTGGAAGTCGGCGTCGGCAACAACTGGGATGAGGCGCACTAAGGCGTCTGGACCGGGCGTTTGCCGCGACACACTGTCGCGGCACGCCCGAAATGGCCTTATTTCGAATCGCGCTTGGGGTTATTCCAAAGCTTTTTTGAAAAAAAATCTGAACTAATCTGACAACTCACTACTCAGAGATACTGAATGGCTGGTGAAGCCCTTCGATGCTCCTATGTTGTGTTAAGTGTTGGCAGATATCTGAACCCCGCCCTAGCGGTTCGGAACTTAAACCCCGGAACTTCTCCCTCCCCATATGAAGTCCGGGGCTTTTTTTGCCCCAAAATCGGCTGTAGCGCGGTCATGCTGCGTTAAAAGCGTTACTAAAAATGCTCATTTAGGTCCCCTAAACTCCGCTTTTTTGTCGCACTTTTGCCTTGCCTGGCAGCACCACAGACAGTTTTGAAAACTTCTTATTCAGCTGTTGCTTCCGAACCCTTGTCCGCCAGTTCCATCCAGCCTGCCAACACAGTGTAGGCCTCTTCCAGGCCCATGCGTTTGGGCGCGGAGAACAGCTGGATCGTCACCAGATCCCCCCAGCCCTTGCGGATTTCCGACTGCACCTTGAGCAGCGTGTTCTTGGCGGCGCCGTAGGTCAGCTTGTCGGCCTTGGTCAGCAGAATGTGCATCGGCATGCCGGCGGCGACGGCCCAGTCGAGCATCAACAGGTCGAAGTCGGTCATTGGATGACGGATGTCCATCATCAGAATCAATCCCTTCAAACTCTCCCGGCCACCGAGGTACGCCTCGAGGTGACGCTGCCAGTGTTGCTTGAGCGGGATCGGTACTTTTGCATAACCGTAGCCCGGCAGGTCGACCAGACGCCGTTCATCGTCTAGCTTGAAGAAGTTCAACAGCTGTGTGCGACCTGGGGTTTTCGAGGTGCGCGCCAGGCTGGCGTGAGTCAGGGTGTTCAGTGCGCTGGATTTACCGGAGTTGGAACGACCGGCGAACGCCACTTCGAAGCCTTCGTCGTCAGGGCATTGATCGACTTTGGCGGCACTGAGCATGAACGTGGACTGTTGGCACAGGCCGAGGATGGGATTCTTGAGTTGCATGGGATTTCCGATGTGGGCGGCGCCGGGATTGGGCGCGGAACGCGGTGTCGCTTCCGTTTCAGTGACGCCAGTATATAATGCCGCAGATTTTGTGTGTGCTTTGTCCCAGCGAAGGATGAAGTTCACGAGAGCCAAAGACCTTGATTGCGCATCAGAACGCAGAACGCTCTCAACCCTGAAAAGGTCGTTTTATGACGAAATGGCTGCTGGCTGCCGGAGTCCTGATACCGCTTTACGGCGCACAGGCTACACAGGAACCGGAAGCCGTGTACAACCGTGTTTGTGGTGCCTGTCATTCCGGCCAACTACCCATGGCGCCCGAAAGAGGCGATCAGGCAGCTTGGACGCCGAGGTTGGCGAAAGGTATGGAGACGCTGGTGCAACACGTGACCCAGGGTTTCAAGGCGATGCCG
>NZ_JABULD010000088.1:0-6005 GCF_014060985.1 Pseudomonas sp. MD195_PC81_125 | reverse complement strand
TATCAGCGGTGCGAATGCGATTTATGCAACACATCGCTCTCTGTGGGAGCTGGCTTGCCAGCGAAGAGGCCGACTCAGGCACCCTTAAATCTGGCTGATATAGGTCCCGGTGCCATCCAGAATATTCTTCAAGGTTTCCTCAACCTCCTCCAGATCCACCATATCCGGGTTGAAAGTGATCTCCAGCACATCATCCCCATTCAGCGCATCGGCATCCGCCGCCGCGATCTCGATCTTCAACTGCGTTTTGCTCAGGGTGACCTTTACGCCGTCGAGCGTCGAAGGCTCGCCATCCAGGGTGATCTCCAGCTCGTCCTCGTCCGGATAGCGGCTCATCAGAAACATATCGCCCTTGTCGCTATGGCAGCAGAGCATGGCCATGTTGTCTTCTTCGTCGTCGCACGGGTTGACGATCAGTAGGGCGGTGGTCATTTGCATGGGGGAATTCCTGCCTCGGCGGGCGTGTTGGTCGCAATTGGGCGCGATTCTGCCAGCCTCGGGAATTTCTGCATGTGAGAGTGTCAGAGGATGTGTCGCGAACGCGACACAGGTCAATGGTCACTTCTGGCACAGATGTACCGTAAATACGGGCATTCAAGCCGCCGTTTTGCGCCATGACTGCTAGTGTTTACCGTTGCCAAAGCCTTGGTTTACGTGCCAATGACCGAATATGTCGCAGCACCGCAAGCAGACACATTGTCGCACCCATTAAGCTGCGCAACGGATGAGCACCCGTAAAGGCATTGTCGGCGGCCTCGACAGTCGTTTTTGCAGATGCCCATTCAATGGAAGGTGAATGTGACCTGAGTGTCTCGTCCAGCTTCACCCACCTGTCCCCCTGTTTCCTCTGCCCGAGATTCAGGAACAGGGCGACACAAGCCCCGCAAGGGGTGTTGCACGCGACGCTTTCCATCAATAACAAGCTTAAGCGGAGTACCACAGATGGCGTTCTTCACCGCAGCCAGCAAAGCCGACTTCCAGCACCAACTGCAAGCGGCACTGGCGCAGCACATCAGTGAACAGGCACTGCCACAAGTGGCGCTGTTCGCTGAACAATTCTTCGGCATCATTTCCCTGGACGAGCTGACTCAACGTCGCCTCTCCGACCTCGCTGGCTGTACTCTTTCCGCGTGGCGCCTGCTTGAGCGCTTCGATCACGCGCAACCGCAAGTGCGCGTCTACAACCCTGATTACGAGCGTCATGGCTGGCAGTCGACTCACACCGCGGTCGAAGTGCTGCACCACGACCTGCCGTTCCTGGTCGACTCGGTCCGCACCGAGCTGAACCGTCGCGGCTACAGCATCCACACCCTGCAGACCACCGTGCTCAGCGTGCGTCGTGGCAGCAAGGGCGAACTGCTGGAAATCCTGCCAAAAGGCAGTACCGGCGAAGGCGTGCTGCACGAGTCGCTGATGTACCTGGAAATCGACCGCTGCGCCAACGCGGCCGAACTGAATGTGCTGAGCAAAGAGCTGGAGCAGGTGCTCGGTGAAGTGCGCGTCGCGGTCGCTGATTTCGAGCCGATGAAGGCCAAGGTGCAGGAGATCCTCACCAAGCTCGATCACAGCGCATTCGCCGTCGATGCCGACGAAAAAGAGCGAAATCAAGAGCTTCCTGGAATGGCTGGTGGGCAACCACTTCACCTTCCTCGGCTACGAAGAGTTCACCGTTGTCGATCAGGCCGATGGCGGCCATATCGAATACGACCAGAATTCCTTCCTCGGTCTGACCAAACTGCTGCGCACCGGTCTGACCAACGAAGACCGTCACATCGAAGACTACGCGGTGAACTACCTGCGCGAACCGACCCTGCTGTCGTTCGCCAAGGCTGCGCACCCGAGCCGTGTACACCGCCCGGCCTACCCGGACTACGTGTCGATCCGTGAAATCGACGCCGACGGTAAAGTCATCAAGGAACACCGCTTCATGGGCCTGTACACCTCCTCGGTGTATGGCGAGAGCGTGCGGGTCATCCCGTTCATCCGCCGCAAGGTCGAAGAAATCGAACGCCGTTCCGGCTTCCAGTCCAAGGCTCACTTGGGCAAGGAACTGGCGCAGGTCCTCGAAGTGCTGCCGCGTGATGACCTGTTCCAGACCCCGGTCGACGAACTGTTCAGCACCGTGATGTCGATCGTGCAGATCCAGGAACGCAACAAGATCCGCGTGTTCCTGCGCAAAGACCCGTACGGTCGCTTCTGCTACTGCCTGGCCTACGTGCCGCGCGACATCTATTCCACCGAAGTGCGCCAGAAGATCCAGCAGGTGCTGATGGAGCGCCTGAAGGCCACCGACTGCGAGTTCTGGACCTTCTTCTCCGAGTCCGTGCTGGCTCGCGTGCAGTTGATCCTGCGTGTTGATCCGAAGAACCGCATCGACATCGATCCGCTGCTGCTGGAAAAAGAAGTGGTACAGGCCTGCCGCAGCTGGCAGGACGACTACGCTGCCCTGACCGTCGAAAGCTTCGGCGAAGCCCACGGCACCAACGTGCTGGCGGACTTCCCGAAAGGCTTCCCGGCCGGCTACCGCGAGCGTTTCGCGGCGCATTCGGCCGTGGTCGACATGCAGCACCTGCTGAGCCTGAACGAAAAAAATCCGCTGGTGATGAGCTTCTATCAGCCGCTGGGTCAGGTGTCTGGTCAGCGCGAGCTGCATTGCAAGCTGTACCACGCCGACACCCCGCTGGCGCTGTCCGACGTCTTGCCGATTCTGGAAAACCTCGGCCTGCGCGTGCTGGGTGAGTTCCCGTACCGTCTGCGTCACACCAATGGCCGCGAGTTCTGGATTCACGACTTCGCGTTCACCGCAGCCGAAGGTCTGGACCTCGACATCCAGCAACTCAACGACACCCTGCAGGACGCGTTCGTCCACATCGTGCGTGGCGATGCCGAGAACGATGCGTTCAACCGTCTGGTGCTGACCGCCGGTCTGCCATGGCGCGATGTGGCGCTGCTGCGCGCCTACGCCCGTTACCTGAAGCAGATCCGTCTGGGCTTCGACCTGGGTTACATCGCCAGCACCCTGAACAACCACACCGACATCGCTCGCGAGCTGACCCGGTTGTTCAAAACCCGTTTCTACCTGGCGCGCAAGCTGGGCAGCGACGATCTGGAAGACAAGCAACAGCGTCTGGAACAGGCGATTCTGACCGCCCTGGACGACGTTCAGGTGCTCAACGAAGACCGCATCCTGCGTCGTTACCTGGACCTGATCAAAGCCACCCTGCGCACCAACTTCTATCAGACTGACGCCAACGGCCAGAACAAGTCGTACTTCAGCTTCAAGTTCAACCCGCACGCGATCCCTGAGCTGCCCAAGCCAGTACCGAAGTTCGAAATCTTCGTGTACTCGCCACGCGTCGAAGGCGTGCACCTGCGCTTCGGCAACGTGGCGCGTGGTGGTCTGCGCTGGTCCGACCGTGAAGAAGACTTCCGTACCGAAGTCCTCGGCCTGGTGAAAGCCCAGCAAGTGAAGAACTCGGTCATTGTGCCGGTGGGGGCGAAAGGCGGCTTCCTGCCGCGTCGTCTGCCACTGGGCGGCAGCCGTGACGAGATCGCGGCCGAGGGCATCGCCTGCTACCGCATCTTCATTTCGGGTCTGCTGGACATCACCGACAACCTGAAAGACGGCGCGCTGGTGCCGCCGGCCAACGTCGTGCGGCATGACGACGATGACCCGTACCTGGTCGTCGCTGCGGACAAGGGCACTGCGACCTTCTCCGACATCGCCAACGGCATCGCCATCGACTACGGTTTCTGGCTGGGCGACGCGTTCGCCTCCGGTGGTTCCGCCGGTTACGACCACAAGAAAATGGGCATTACCGCCAAGGGTGCGTGGGTCGGCGTACAGCGCCACTTCCGCGAGCGCGGCATCAATGTTCAGGAAGACAGCATCACGGTGGTCGGCGTCGGTGACATGGCCGGTGACGTGTTCGGTAACGGCCTGTTGATGTCCGACAAGCTGCAACTGGTCGCTGCGTTCAACCACATGCACATCTTCATTGATCCGAACCCGAACCCGGCGACCAGCTTCGTCGAGCGTCAGCGCATGTTCGATCTGCCGCGTTCGGCCTGGACCGACTACGACACCAGCATCATGTCCGAAGGCGGCGGCATCTTCTCGCGCAGCGCGAAGAGCATCGCCATCTCGCCGCAGATGAAAGAACGCTTCGACATCAAGGCCGACAAGCTGACCCCGACCGAGCTGCTGAACGCCTTGCTCAAGGCGCCGGTGGATCTGCTGTGGAACGGCGGTATCGGCACTTACGTGAAAGCCAGCAGCGAAAGCCATGCCGACGTCGGCGACAAGGCCAACGACGCACTGCGCGTCAATGGCAACGAGCTGCGCTGCAAAGTCGTGGGCGAGGGCGGTAACCTCGGCATGACCCAGCTGGGTCGTGTGGAATTCGGTCTCAATGGCGGCGGTTCCAACACCGACTTCATCGACAACGCCGGTGGCGTGGACTGCTCCGACCACGAAGTGAACATCAAGATCCTGCTGAACGAAGTGGTTCAGGCCGGCGACATGACCGACAAGCAGCGCAACCAGTTGCTGGCGAGCATGACCGACGAAGTCGGTGGTCTGGTGCTGGGCAACAACTACAAGCAGACCCAGGCTCTGTCCCTGGCGGCGCGTCGTGCCTACGAGCGCATTGCCGAGTACAAGCGTCTGATGAGCGATCTGGAAGGCCGTGGCAAGCTGGACCGTGCCATCGAGTTCCTGCCGACCGAAGAGCAGATCAACGAGCGCGTTGCGGCAGGCCATGGTCTGACCCGTCCGGAGCTGTCGGTGCTGATCTCGTACAGCAAGATCGACCTCAAGGAACAGCTGCTGAACTCGCTGGTGCCGGACGACGACTACCTGACCCGCGACATGGAAACGGCGTTCCCGCCGACCCTGGTCAGCAAGTTCTCCGAAGCCATGCGTCGTCACCGTCTGAAGCGTGAGATCGTCAGCACCCAGATCGCCAACGATCTGGTCAACCACATGGGCATCACCTTCGTTCAGCGACTCAAAGAGTCGACCGGCATGAGCCCGGCGAACGTGGCCGGCGCCTACGTGATCGTGCGTGACATCTTCCACCTCCCGCACTGGTTCCGTCAGATCGAAGCACTGGACTATCAGGTCTCCGCTGACGTGCAACTGGAGCTGATGGACGAGCTGATGCGTCTGGGCCGTCGCGCTACCCGCTGGTTCCTGCGTGCCCGTCGCAACGAGCAGAACGCTGCCCGTGACGTCGCGCACTTCGGTCCGCACCTCAAGGAGCTGGGTCTGAAGCTCGACGAACTGCTGAGCGGCGAAATCCGTGAAAACTGGCAGGCGCGTTATCAGGCTTACGTCGCAGCCGGTGTGCCGGAGTTGCTGGCGCGTATGGTGGCGGGTACCTCGCACCTGTACACGCTGCTGCCGATCATCGAAGCGTCCGACGTCACTGGCCAGGATCCGGCCGAAGTGGCCAAGGCCTACTTCGCCGTGGGCAGTGCGCTGGACATCACCTGGTACCTGCAACAGATCAGCGCGCTGCCGGTTGAAAACAACTGGCAGGCCCTGGCGCGTGAAGCGTTCCGTGATGATGTGGACTGGCAGCAACGTGCGATCACCATCTCCGTCCTGCAACAGGGCGACGGCACCCAGGACGTGGAAGCACGTCTGGCGCTGTGGATGGCACAGCACGAAGGCATGATCGAACGCTGGCGCGCCATGCTGGTGGAGATCCGTGCTGCGAGCGGCACGGACTACGCCATGTACGCCGTGGCCAACCGTGAGCTGCTGGACCTCGCGTTGAGCGGGCAGGCGGTGGTGCCTGCGGCTGCTGCGAATGCCGAGCTTGAACCGGCCTGAGTAGTGGTTGAATGAAAAAGCCCCGGTGTCGTGAGATGCCGGCGCTTTTTTATGTCTGATGGATTTTGTGTTGATTAATCGGGCCTCATTCGCTGGCAAGCCAGCTCCCACAGGTTTCTCGATTGTTCACAGAATTTGTGTTCACCGCAGATCCCTGTGGGAGCTG
>NZ_JABULD010000242.1:0-3528 GCF_014060985.1 Pseudomonas sp. MD195_PC81_125 | reverse complement strand
TTWTAAAAACAGAATCAAAAAGATCGCACCTGCGGCAGCTCCTACAGGGATTGATGAGTTATCGAACCGGACGTTAGTTAGCTGGCTAAGGGGATGGCGCTGATGCACCGAAAAATGGCACATTGACGCACCTGCCTGCGTGCACCCATCTGCTGTACGGAAACTTCCATGGCTATCAGCAACGCTCAGACCGCCGCTGCCTCGGCGTCCGTTCCTCCCCAAAGCAGCCCGTTGGTGATGCGTATCATCGGCGCGGTGGCGCTGGCGCATTTGATCAACGACCTGATTCAGTCAGTGCTGCCGTCGATCTACCCGATGCTCAAAGCCAACTATGGCTTGAGCTTCACTCAGGTTGGGCTGATCACGCTGACCTTCCAGTTGACCGCATCGCTGTTGCAGCCGTGGGTCGGTTACCACACGGACCGCCATCCAAAACCGTGGCTGTTGCCGGCGGGCTCGATCTGCACGCTGATCGGCATCGTGATGATGTCGGTGGTCGGCAGTTTCCCGTTGATTCTGCTGGCGGCGGCATTGATCGGTATCGGTTCTTCGACCTTTCACCCCGAAGCCTCGCGAATTGCCCGGCTGGCCTCGGGCGGGCGCTTTGGTCTGGCGCAATCGACCTTCCAGGTCGGCGGTAACGCCGGTTCCGCGTTCGGCCCGTTATTGGCAGCGGCGATCATTATTCCGTTCGGTCAGGGCAACGTGGCGTGGTTCGGTCTGTTCGCGGTGTTTGCGCTGTTCGTGCTGTACCGCATCAGTCGCTGGTACGCCCATCACTTGAACCTGTTCAAGCTCAAGGCCGGCCAGGCGGCGACTCACGGGCTGTCGAAGGGCAGGGTGATCAGTGCGCTGGTGGTGCTCGGCTTGCTGGTGTTTTCCAAGTATTTCTACATGGCCAGCCTTACCAGCTATTTCACCTTCTACCTGATCGAGAAGTTCGACCTGTCGGTGGCCAGTTCGCAGTTGCATCTGTTCCTGTTTCTCGGTGCGGTGGCGGCGGGGACGTTCTTTGGCGGGCCGATTGGCGACAAGATCGGGCGTAAGGCGGTGATCTGGTTTTCGATTCTCGGCGTGGCACCGTTCACCTTGCTGATGCCGCACGTCGATCTGTTCTGGACCTCTGTCCTCAGTGTGGTGATCGGCTTCATCCTCGCCTCGGCGTTCTCGGCGATTGTGGTGTACGCGCAAGAGCTGGTGCCGGGTAATGTCGGGATGATTGCCGGGGTGTTCTTCGGCTTGATGTTCGGTTTTGGCGGGATCGGCGCGGCGTTGCTCGGGCATCTGGCGGATGTGCACGGCATCGAGTTCGTGTATTTCCTGTGCTCGTTTTTTGCCGTTGTTTGGCGTGCTGGCGATCTTCTTGCCACGCACTAAAAAGGCCTGACTCCACATCGCTCCCACAGGGGAAATATGTTCAGCAGTAAATTTCAGGCACAAAAAAGCCGCGTATCAAACGCGGCTTTTTCTTGGACGTAACGCTTAGACGTTGAAGCGGAAGTGCATCACGTCACCGTCCTTGACGATGTAGTCCTTGCCTTCCAGGCGCCATTTACCGGCTTCCTTGGCACCGGCTTCGCCCTTGTACTGGATGAAGTCGTTGTAAGCGATGACTTCGGCGCGGATGAAGCCTTTTTCGAAGTCGGTGTGGATCACGCCGGCAGCTTGGGGTGCGGTGGCACCGACGCGGACGGTCCAGGCGCGGACTTCTTCGACGCCGGCGGTGAAGTAAGTCTGCAGGTGCAGCATTTCGTAGCCGGCACGGATCACGCGGTTCAGGCCAGGCTCTTCCAGGCCCAGCGCCTCGAGGAACATGTCCTTCTCTTCGCCGTCTTCGAGCTCGGCGATTTCCGCTTCGATCTTGTTGCACACCGGAACCACCATGGCGCCTTCTTCTTCGGCGATGGCCTTGACCACGTCCAGGTGCGGGTTGTTCTCGAAACCGTCTTCAGCGACGTTGGCGATGTACATGACCGGTTTGGTGGTCAGCAGGTGGAAACCCTTGATGATCGCCTTCTCGTCGGCGCTCATGTTCTTCATCAGGCTGCGCGCAGGCTTGCCTTCGGTGAAGTGAGGGATCAATTGCTCCAGCAGGGCTTTCTGAGCCACTGCGTCCTTGTCACCACCCTTGGCATTGCGCGCGACTTTCTGCAGTTGCTTCTCGCAGCTGTCGAGGTCGGCGAAGATCAGTTCCAGGTCGATGATTTCGATGTCGCGCTTCGGGTTGACGCTGTTGGACACGTGGATCACGTTGTCGTCTTCGAAGCAGCGCACCACGTGAGCGATGGCGTCGGTTTCACGGATGTTGGCCAGGAACTTGTTGCCCAGACCTTCACCTTTCGAGGCGCCGGCCACCAGCCCAGCGATGTCGACGAATTCCATGGTGGTCGGCAGGATGCGCTTCGGATTGACGATGGCCGCCAGCGCGTCCAGACGCGGATCCGGCATCGGCACGATGCCGCTATTCGGCTCGATGGTGCAGAAGGGGAAGTTCTCGGCCGCGATACCGGATTTGGTCAGGGCGTTGAACAGGGTGGACTTGCCGACGTTAGGCAGGCCGACGATGCCGCAATTGAATCCCATGGTGTTTCCCCTCGGATTAGAGTCAGGCCTTCTGGCTGTGCAGGTTTTTCATCGCGCGGTTCCATTCCCCGGCGAGGATATCCGGCAGCACGCCGAGGGCAAAGTCGATGCTGGCATCGAGTTTTTCCTGTTCGGCGCGTGGCGCACGACCCAGGACGAAATTTGAAACCATACTGGCGACGCCCGGGTGGCCGATGCCAAGCCGCAGGCGGTAGAACGTATTCTGATTGCCCAGTTGCGCGATGATGTCGCGCAACCCGTTGTGACCGCCATGGCCGCCGCCCTGCTTGAGCTTGGCGACGCCCGGAGGCAGGTCGAGTTCGTCGTGCGCCACCAGGATTTCTTCAGGCTTGATGCGGAAGAAACCGGCGAGTGCCGCCACGGCCTGGCCGCTGCGGTTCATGTAGGTGGTGGGAATCAGCAGGCGAACATCCTGACCCTGATGCGAGTAGCGCCCGGTCAGGCCAAAATATTTGCGATCGGCCACAAGGTTCACACCTTGCGCGGCAGCGATGCGCTCAACAAAAAGGGCCCCTGCGTTATGCCGGGTCTGTTCGTATTCGGCGCCTGGATTTCCCAGGCCAACGATCAGTTTGATGGCAGTCACGATAGGGGCCCTTCCTTGGAGTGGTGTTTGACATCGCCGCGATCAGTGAAGGCGGCGAAAGTGGACGAAAATTGCTCATTTACCATGAATGTAAACTCCGCGTTCCCGCCCGCTTTCTCGCTACGTTCCAGTCCGCGATGTTTCACTCACTCCGACGAACAGAGTGAAATTACTCTGCTGCGCCTTCTTCGGTAGCTTCTGGAGCAACACGTGGAGCGTGGACGTTGGCTACTGCCTTGTCATCGCCGTGTGCCAGAGCAACGAACTCGACACCTTTAGGAGCTTTGAGGTCCGACAGGTGAACGATGGTGCCGATTTCAGCGTTAGCCAGGTCGACT
>NZ_JABULD010000661.1:0-10970 GCF_014060985.1 Pseudomonas sp. MD195_PC81_125 | reverse complement strand
GCAGGCTGCGATCTTTTTTGCTTTTGACTCAAACTTGCGCCTGAGCCCCTTCGAACCACGCCAGTTTCTCGCGCAACTGCACCACTTCACCCACAATCACCAGCGTCGGCGCATGCACTTCATGCTCCGCCACCAGGCGCGGCAGGTCCGCCAGCGTCCCGGTAAAGACCCGCTGATTGACCGTGGTGCCCTGCTGGATCAACGCTGCAGGGGTGTCCGCGCGGCGACCGTGCTGGATCAACTGCTCGCAGATCACCGGCAAGCCCACCAGGCCCATGTAGAACACCAGCGTCTGCGCCGGGGCGACGAGGTCGGCCCACGGCAGATCGGTGGAACCGTCCTTCAGGTGACCGGTGACGAAACGCACCGATTGCGCGTAATCGCGATGGGTCAACGGAATCCCGGCATACGCCGCGCAACCGCTGGCCGCCGTGATCCCCGGCACCACCTGGAACGGAATGCCATGGGCCGCCAGCTCTTCGATCTCTTCACCGCCGCGACCGAAGATGAACGGGTCACCGCCCTTCAAGCGCACCACCCGCTTACCGGCCTTGGCCAGGTCCACCAGTTGCTGATTGATCTGGTCCTGCGGAACCGCATGGTCGGAGCGACGCTTGCCGACGTAGACACGCTCGGCATCGCGACGGCACAGCTCAAGAATCGCCGGCGCGACCAAGCGGTCGTAAAGCACCACGTCGGCTTGCTGCATCAAGCGCAAGGCGCGGAAGGTCAGCAGGTCCGGATCGCCCGGTCCGGCGCCCACCAGATACACCTCACCGGTGGTGATGTCCGCCTCGCCATCAATCTTGGCCTGCAACAGACGCTCGGCCTCGGCGCCCTGCCCGGCCAGTTGCCTGTCGGCAATCGGGCCCTGGAACACGTCTTCCCAGAACCCGCGACGCTGCTGCACATCCGGCAACAGGTTTTTCACCTGATTGCGGAAACGTGCGGCAAGGCCGGCCAACTGGCCGTAAGTCGAAGGAATCCAGGTTTCGATCTTGGCGCGAATCAGCCGCGCCAGCACTGGCGCATCGCCGCCGCTGGACACCGCGATGATCAGCGGCGAGCGATCGACGATCGCCGGGAAGATCACGCTGCACAACTGCGGCGCGTCGACCACGTTGACCGGCACGCAACGTCGATGGGCATCGCTGGAGACCTGGGCGTTGAGCGTTTCATCGTCGGTGGCGGCGATGATCAGGCCGCAGCCGTCCAGATCCGCTTCCACATAACCACGCAACAGGCATTCACCACCGCTGGCAGTGACCAGTTCGCGCAGTTGCGCTTCGATTTCAGGTGCGACCACCCGCAGCAGCGCACCGGCATCGGCCAGCAGGCGGGATTTGCGCAAGGCAATTTCCCCCCCACCGACCACCAACACACGACTGCCGCGCAGGTTGTGAAACAGCGGCAGATATTTCATTTAGCCGATGACCTCAAGGCCACCCATGTACGGTTTCAGTACGTCCGGCACGCGGATCGAACCGTCGGCCTGCTGGTAGTTTTCCAGCACGGCAACCAGTGTACGACCGACCGCCAGGCCGGAACCGTTCAGGGTGTGTACCAGTTCAGGCTTGCCGGTTTCCGGGTTACGGAAACGCGCTTGCATACGGCGGGCCTGGAAGTCGCCGCAGTTGGAGCACGAGGAAATTTCGCGGTACTTGTCCTGGCTCGGAATCCACACTTCCAGGTCGTAGGTCTTCACGGCGCTGAAGCCCATGTCGCCGGTGCACAGCGCCAGGGTGCGATAAGGCAGACCCAGCAGCTGCAGGACTTTTTCGGCGTTGGCGGTCAGGCCTTCCAGCGCTTCCATCGAGGTCGACGGCTCGACGATCTGGACCATCTCGACTTTGTCGAACTGGTGCTGACGGATCATCCCGCGAGTGTCACGACCCGATGCGCCGGCTTCGCTGCGGAAGCACGGGGTGTGGGCGACGAACTTGATCGGCAGCAGTTTCGAATCGACGATTTCACCGGCCACGATGTTGGTCAGCGACACTTCGGCAGTCGGGATCAGGTACAGATCGGCTTCGCCTTCGCGAGCGATCTTGAACAGGTCTTCTTCGAACTTCGGCAACTGACCGGTGCCTTGCAGCGCCGGAGCCTGAACCAGATAAGGCGTGTAGGCCTCTTCGTAGCCATGCTCGTTGACATGCAGGTTGATCATGAACTGCGCCAGGGCGCGATGCAGGCGAGCAATCGGACCACGCAGCAAGGCGAAACGGGCGCCGGAGAGCTTGGCGGCGGTCTCGAAGTCCAGCCAGCCGAACTTCTCGCCCAGCGCAACGTGGTCTTTCACTTCGAAATCGAACTGCGTCGGCGTGCCCCAGCGGCGCACTTCGACGTTGTCGTCTTCGTCTTTGCCGACCGGTACCGATTCGTGCGGCAGGTTGGGGATACCCAGCAGGATCGAGTCCAGTTCGGTCTGGATCGCGTCCAGCTCGACTTTACCGGCACTCAGCTCGCCCGCCATGCGCTCGACGTCCGCCATCAGCGGCGCGATGTCTTCGCCGCGCTGCTTGGCCTGACCGATGGATTTGGAACGCGCGTTACGCTCAGCCTGCAGTGCTTCGGTGCGGGTCTGGACGGTCTTGCGCTGTTCTTCCAGCGCTTCGATGCGCGCGGTATCCAGGGCAAAGCCACGGGAAGCCAGGCGGTCCGCTACGTCCTGAAGGTTGCTACGTAACAGTTTGGAATCGAGCATGTCGGTTTCTCGTTATCAAAGTTTGGTCAAGGACAGGCCGGCCCATGTCGCGAGCAGCCCGCCGAATACGCTGATCGCCGCATAGCCCAGGGCCAGCGGCACTTGCCCGCTTTCCAGCAGGCGCACCGTATCCAGTGAAAAGGATGAAAAAGTCGTCAGCCCCCCGAGGAAGCCGACCATCAACCCGGCGCGCACCTCGATCGGCACCTCCGGGCGTATCAAAAACAGGCCGTACAACACGCCAATCAGCAGACAGCCCACGATATTAACGGCCAGCGTCGCGGTATAGAAGTGCCGCGGCCAATTGGCGTTGACCCAATTAGCGGTGGCGAAGCGCAACAGCGTGCCGGCGATTCCGCCGACGGAGACCGCAACAATCAATGGAAGCACTATTTTCTCCGCTGTCTTGGGCTTAAACGGTCGAGTTGAGCGAGGTGGTTGAGCTTCTCGCCGATCTTCAATTCCAGGCCACGGGGCACCGGTTGATAGAACGGGATCGGCTCAAGCTCTTCCGGGAAATAGTCTTCACCGGCAGCGTAGGCATCGGGCTCGTCGTGGGCGTAGCGGTATTCGTCGCCATAGCCCAATTGCTTCATCAGTTTGGTCGGCGCATTGCGCAAGTGCAGCGGCACTTCCAGCGAACCATACTCTGCAGCCGCGCGCAGCGCGGTCTTGAAGCCCATGTACACCGCGTTGCTTTTCGGCGCACAGGCGAGATAGGTGATGGCCTGGGCCACCGCCAGTTCGCCTTCCGGGCTACCAAGACGCTCCTGCACCTCCCACGCTGCCAGGCACAGACTTAAAGCGCGCGGGTCGGCGTTACCGATGTCTTCGCTGGCCATGCGCACCACGCGCCGCGCCAGGTACAGCGGATCGCAGCCGCCGTCGATCATCCGCGCGAACCAGTACAGCGCGCCATCGGGGTTGGAGCCGCGTACCGATTTGTGCAGCGCCGAAATCTGGTCGTAAAACGCTTCGCCACCCTTGTCGAAGCGTCGTCGGGTGTCGCCGAGCAGGCTTTGCAGGAGCTCGGTGCCCATTTCGCTGTTGTCTTCGGCCAGGTCCGAAGCGTTCTCCAGCAGATTGAGCAGGCGCCGGCCATCGCCATCGGCGGCAGACAGCAGCATCTGGAAGCCTTCATCGCTGAGGGTCAGGTTGCGCTTGCCCAGGCCACGCTCTTCGGTGAGTGCGCGGTGCACCAGTTTGCGCAGTGCTGTCTCGTCGAGGCTTTTCAGCACATAGACGCGAGCCCGCGACAACAACGCGTTGTTCAATTCAAACGAAGGGTTTTCAGTGGTGGCGCCGATGAAAATCAGCGTGCCGTCTTCAACGTAGGGCAGGAAGGCATCCTGCTGCGATTTGTTGAAGCGGTGCACTTCATCGACGAACAGAATCGTGCGCTTGCCGTACTGGCCGGCCTGCTGCTTGGCGATTTCCACCGCCTGACGGATTTCCTTGACGCCGGCGAGCACTGCCGAGACCGTTTCGAAATGCGCGTCCGAGACTTCCGCGAGCAAGCGCGCCAGGGTGGTCTTGCCCACACCCGGCGGCCCCCAGAAGATCATCGAATGCAGGGCACCCTGCTCCAGCGCCTCACGCAGAGGCTTGCCGCGAGCGAGCACGTGCTCCTGACCGACGTACTCATCCAGATTGGTCGCGCGCAAACGCGCGGCCAGCGGCTGGGCAATCGGTGCACTGCGAAACAGATCCATCACGTAGCGTTGAAACCTCTGATTGTCTGAAACCGGTTGGAATACCTGTGGACACCTGTTGGTGACCCTGTGGTGAGGGGATTTATCCCCGATGGACTACGCAGCAGTCACCTTTTTTTGGGGCTGCTTTGCAGCCCATCGGGGATAAATCCCCTCGCCACAAAAGCTCCAGGCCACAAGAACCCGACCCGGGATCCGGGGTTTATTCCTGGATAACGTCAGCACCCTTCGGGATGTCGAACTTGAACTTCGACGCCGGCACCGCTTCGTTGGCCTTGACCCCGGTGAACAGAATGTTGGTGCGCTGGCCGACGCTGTCGATCAGTTGCATGTCATTCACCAGGCCGTTGCGGAACGACAGACGCAGACTGTCGAACAGAGTGTCCTTGGTCTTCGGCTTGAGGGTGAAGTCGATCACGCCGCCCGCCTCTTTGGCACTGATCTCAAAGCTCTGGCTGATCTTCGACACGTCACCGGAGAGCAGCAGCGCCGGGGTCTGAGTCAGACGCTCGTCGAGCTTCTTGATGGTCGCCTGCTCCAGATCCGGGTCCCACAAGGTGACCTTCTTGCCGTCGGAAACCATGGTCTGCTCGTTTGGCGCTTCGGTGTGCCAGTAGAACAGGCCCGGACGCTGCAGGACCATATCACCGCGAGTTTCCTGCAACTGGGTGCCGCTGCCGTCGAGGGTCAGCTGGGAGAAGTTCGCGGTCAGGGTTTTCGATGTTTCCAGCAATTGAGTCAGACGCGCCACGTCCTTGTCATCGGCGTGGGCCGTGAGCGTGGTCAGCGCCAGTACTGGCAACAGCATGCGGATAAGACGCATGGGAGTCCTCTTGAATACTCGTTGGGAGAGCGGCGGCACATCATTGTCCCGCCTCTTGCTTGGCAATCAGTCGCGCACCGGGCCGGGGGCCAGAACTTCACGCGAACCGTTGGTGTTCATTGAGGTGACGACCCCGGCCATTTCCATGGCTTCGATCATGCGCGCGGCGCGGTTGTAACCGATCTTCAGCTTGCGCTGTACCGCAGAAATCGACGCCCGGCGGCTTTCCAGCACGAACTGCACGGCTTCGTCGTAGAGCGCGTCGGTCTCGGCATCATCACCGTCGCCACCACCGCTGCTGCCTTCAAAGCCGCTGCCCGCCTCTTCGACACCGTTGAGGATGTCATCGTTGTATGACGGTGCGCCACGCAGTTTCCACGCTTCCACCACGCGGTGTACTTCATCGTCGGAAACGAACGCGCCGTGTACCCGGATCGGCAGGCTGGTGCCCGGCGGCATGTAGAGCATGTCACCGTGCCCGAGCAGTTGCTCGGCGCCGCCCTGATCGATGATGGTCCGCGAGTCGATCTTGCTCGACACCTGGAACGCCATACGGGTCGGAATGTTGGCTTTGATCAGACCGGTGATCACGTCCACAGAAGGACGCTGGGTCGCGAGGATCAAGTGGATACCGGCGGCACGTGCCTTCTGCGCGATACGGGCGATCAGTTCTTCGACCTTCTTGCCGACGATCATCATCATGTCGGCGAATTCGTCGACCACCACAACGATGGTCGGCAGCTTCTGCAGCAATGGCGCTTCGTCGTGAATGCTTTCGCGCTTGTACAGCGGGTCGCTCAACGGCTCGCCGGCGTCCTGGGCTTCCTTGACCTTGGCATTGAAGCCCGAAAGGTTACGCACGCCCATCTTCGCCATCAGCTTGTATCGGCGCTCCATCTCGGCAACGCTCCAGCGCAGGGCGTTGGCGGCGTCCTTCATGTCGGTCACTACCGGGCACAGCAGGTGCGGAATGCCTTCGTAGATCGACAGCTCGAGCATTTTCGGGTCGATCATGATCAGTTTGGCGTCGTCCGGGCCGGACTTGAACAGGATCGACAGGATCATCGCGTTCACGCCCACCGACTTACCGGAACCGGTGGTACCGGCCACCAGCAGGTGCGGCATCTTGGCCAGGTCGGTGATGACCGGTTTGCCGCCAATGTCGTGGCCCAAGGCCAGAGTGACCGGCGACTTGAAGTTGTCGTACTCGGGGGTCGACAGCACTTCGGAGAAACGCACGATCTGCCGGTCTTCGTTGGGAATTTCGATACCGACCGTGGTCTTGCCCGGAATCACCTCGACCACGCGCACGCTGGTCACCGCCAGCGAACGTGCGAGGTCTTTGGCCAGGTTGGCGATGCGGCTGACCTTGACGCCAGCGGCAGGCTGAATTTCGTAACGGGTAATCACCGGTCCAGGATGGATCGAATCCACGGTGACTTCGACGCCGAACTCCTTGAGCTTGATCTCCAGCAAGTGGCCGACGGCAGCCAGGGATTCCGGCGAATAATTGAGTTGTTTCTTTTCCGCCGGATCGAGAATCGAGATCGGCGGCAAAGTACCTTCCACGGCGCTGTCGACGAACAACGGCACCTGTTTCTCTTTCTGCACGCGCTTGCTTGGCTCCGGTGCTTTGACCGGCGCCGGGGCGATGACCGGGGGCACCTGCTTCTCGCGATCCGACATGTGCTTGCTCAAGGCCTGCTCGCGCTCGATCAGGCGTTCCTTGACCTTGGCCTGTTCACGTTTGTCGGTGACGGTCGGCGCCACGACGTCGTGGACGCGGTCATCAACCTCACGCAGCTGCGCGACCAATTGCTTGCGCTCGGTACGGGCCGACCACCAGCGGTTGATCGCGCCCTGAAACAGTTCGAACAGGTCGAGGGTGATCTTGCCGGTGACGTCCATCACCTTGAACCACGACAGGTCGGTGAACACCGTCAGGCCAAACAGGAACAACGCGATGAACAGCAGCGTGCTGCCCTGGATATTCAGCGCGTTGCGCGCCAGATCACCGAGACTTTCGCCCAGCGCCCCGCCCGCACCCGCCGGCAGACCGGTGGCAGCATGGAAATGGATATGCGCCAGCGCAGCGCCGGACAGTACCAGGAACACCAGACCGATCAGGCGCCAGGAGAACAGCCAGCCGCTCCACTGCCACGGCTCGTGACGCTGACGGAAGATCTGGTAGGCCTTGACCGCGAGCAGCAGCGGGAAAATATATGCGAAATAACCCAGCACCATGAACAGGATATCGGCGCTGTAGGAGCCGGCCGGGCCGCCGAAGTTCTGCACGTCGTCGATCTTGCTGTTGTGGCTCCAGCCCGGATCGTCCTTGCCGTAGGTCAGCAGGGCCATCATCAGGAACAGGCACAAGGCACCGATGGCGATCAATGCACCTTCCTTGAGCCGGTAGTGCAATTGCTGGCGCCAGAGCGGAACGACTGTTTTTGGTGCTGCGGTGGATTTCTTCAAAACGCTTCTTTTCCTGCGCCCAAGGCGCGTCCATCTATTGAATGACGATAAAAAACTGCCCAATCCAGGCAGGTAAAAAAGTGAACCGGCGCATCTGAGACTACTTTTAACACTGTGCCGCAGCTTTTATAAACACAGCTATAAACACAGCGCTCTACAAATATTCTGTAACAGCCCGGCATTGTACGGGTTTGTACGGCTGATGCCATGCTTCAAACCCCATAGCTGAGCATAGCCAACCGCACAAATCCTGCGGTTCAATTTGAGCATGCATTGTCTTTTGTGACAAAGGCTTATGAGGTGTATTTGATGAACGCAGCGAAGCATTCACGCCTGATCATTCCTGGCTCCGGCCCTGCCGGCTACAGCGCCGCCGTATACGCCGCCCGCGCCAACCTCAAACCGGTGGTCATTACCGGCTTGCAGGCGGGTGGTCAGCTCACCACCGTCGAAGGCGACAATTGGCCCGGCGACGTCGAAGGCCTCACCGGCCCGGTACTGATGGAGCGCATGCAGAGACACGCCGAACGCTTTGCCACCGAGATCGTTTACGACCACATCCACACCGCCAAGTTGCAGCAGCGCCCGTTCGAACTCATCGGCGACAGCGGCACTTATACCTGCGACGCCCTGATCATCGCCACCGGCGCTTCGGCGCAGTATCCGGGACTGCCCTCGGAAGAAACCGTCGCGAGCAAAGGGGGGGGTCGGCTCGTGCGACCTGTGACGGCTTTTTCTACCGCAATCAGGCGGCCGCCGTAGCGGACGGCGGCAACACTGCCGTCGAGGAAGCCGTGTACCTGTCGAACATTGCGAAGTATCTGGACGACATTCCTGTCATTTAACGGCACACTTTATCGCGGGCCTCGGGCCCGCACCGCCCTCCCCTTCTGCAAGCCTGGACGCCATGCTGACTTGGTTACAACGCAATTCCCTGACTTTCCCGCCCTTGGAAAAGGCCATGCGCGATCCCAATGGATTGCTGGCCGCCGGTGGCGACCTGTCCGCCGACCGCCTGGTGCAGGCTTACCGACACGGCTGTTTTCCATGGTTTTCCGAGGGCCAGCCAATCCTCTGGTGGTCGCCGGATCCGCGCACCGTTCTGTTTCCCGACGAACTGCATGTCTCGCGCAGCCTCGGCAAGCTGCTGCGCAAGCAACGCTACCAGGTGACCTTCGATCAGGATTTCGCAGCCGTGATTCGCGCCTGCGCCGCGCCCCGGGACTACGCCGACGGCACCTGGATCACCGAAGCCATGCAAGACGCCTACCTCGAACTGCACCGCCGCGGCTTCGCCCACTCGGTCGAGGTCTGGGATGAGGGACAACTGGTCGGCGGCCTGTATGGCCTGGCGATGGGTCAGCTGTTTTTTGGTGAATCGATGTTCAGCCGCGCCGACAACGCCTCCAAATATGGCTTTGCCACGCTGGTGCAGCATCTGAAAGAGGCGGGATTCGTTCTGATTGATTGCCAGATGCCGACCGATCATCTGCACAGCCTCGGCGCCCGGGCGATCCCCCGCCACGAATTCGCCAACTACCTGGCCCGCCACCTGGATCAATCCAGTCGCGCCACCTGGGTTTGCTGAGCGACTTTTGCGCGCGTGGCTTACACTTAATTCACCAGCTTATCCCGAGGTTGATCATGACCGAGTTGGCGCGCTTGAAGTTCTATGCCACTCAGCCTCATTCCTGCAGTTATCTGCCCGAGGAGCAGGCGACGACGCTGTTTCTCGACCCGAGTCAGCCCATGGATGTGCACGTCTACGCAGACCTGTCGGAAATGGGCTTTCGCCGCAGCGGCGATCATCTGTATCGGCCCCATTGCCAGAATTGCAATGCGTGCGTGCCTGCACGCATCCCGGTATCGCAGTTCAACCCCAACCGCCAGCAGAAACGCATTTTCAAACGCAATGCCGATCTGCAGGTGCGCCCGGTGAAACCGCATTTCAGCGAAGAATATTTCGACCTGTACCAGCGCTATATCGAACAGCGACACGCCGACGGCGACATGTACCCGCCAAGCCGCGACCAGTTCTCGACCTTTCTGGTGCGCGACCTGCCTTTCTCGCGCTTCTATGAATTTCGACTCGACGGACGGTTACTCGCCGTTGCTGTGACCGATCTGCTGCCCAACGGCTTGTCGGCGGTCTACACCTTTTACGAACCTGACGAGGAGCGCCGCAGCCTGGGGCGCTTCGCGATCCTGTGGCAAATCGCCGAAAGCCAGCGCCTGGGGCTGGAAGCGGTGTATCTCGGATACTGGATCAAGAACTGCAAAAAGATGAACTACAAGACCCAATATCGCCCCATCGAATTGCTGATCAATCAGCGCTGGGTAATCCTGAACTAATCGCAAGCCCTAAACCCCTTGGCTTGAACCCCCTTTTTCGGGCACAATGCACGCCGCTTTTGCCTGGCGCAGTTGCACCGGGCCATTCATTGGACACCGAGGGCTTTACTGCATGTCGAAAGAAGACAGCTTCGAAATGGAAGGCACTGTCGTCGACACCCTGCCCAACACCATGTTTCGTGTGGAGTTGGAAAATGGGCACGTCGTAACCGCGCATATCTCCGGCAAGATGCGCAAGAACTACATTCGTATTCTTACCGGTGACAAAGTGCGCGTCGAGCTGACGCCCTATGACTTGAGCAAAGGGCGCATCACTTACCGCGCTCGCTAATCAAGTCAATACAAGACGCCCGGTTTATGCCGGGCGTTTTTGTTTGTCTGGGATTTGGGTTTTTGTTTTGCGGGCATATCCGTTGCTGCGGTGATGGCTTCTGGCGGTTTCGCTCTTACAGCGAGTCACCTTTTCCAAACGCCGAAAAGGTAACCCAAAAGGCTTTGCCCCGGCGTACGGCACTTCGCTGAGGCTCAGTGTTCCCTCGCTACGGTGCCCATCCGGGGGCATCGCCTACGGTTTGCTTCGCTGCACCTCCTCTCGATGTATGCGGCTTCGCCGCATGGCGCTGCGCGCCTACCCCCTGATGGACGCCTCCGCTCGGCCTGCCGAAGGGGCAAAAAATCAAAAGCCAAAGTCAAGATCAAAAGCCAGAGCCAGAGCCAGAGCCAGAGCCAGAGCCAGAGCCAGAGCCAGATCAAAAGATCGCAGCCTTCGGCAGCTCCTACAGGGGATTGGGTGTATTCAGTTAGAAATTTGGTCGGCTGTCAGGCCGCCATCGCTGGCAAGCCAGCTCCCACAGTGGGATCGGGTGTCATCAGTTAGAAATTGGTCGGCTGTCAGGCCGCCTCG
>NZ_JABULD010000317.1:0-5958 GCF_014060985.1 Pseudomonas sp. MD195_PC81_125 | reverse complement strand
CCTCCAGGCGCACAAGCCGGCGGATTCTGGCGTAGCTGTAGGTATCCACGCAAGTTGTTGTAGGCATCGGGAAGTAACCGCCGAGCGATTTAAAACAACACCGTTTAAAGGATGTCCGACTGGCAATAAATAACACTGTGGCGAGGGAGCTTGGCTCCCGCTGGACTGCGCAGCAGGCCTCGCTTTTTTTAGGGCCGCTGCGCGCCCCAGCGGGAGCAAGCTCCCTCGCCACAGGGATTTGTGCCAATGAAGCCTTATTTGTCGTGGTCGATGTCGAGTTTGCTGAAGGTGACCTGGCCGCCTTCGCTGGTATAGCCGGTGTTGTCCTGCACATACACCCCGGCCTTGAAGTACAGCGGCTTGTTGCGCCAGGTCGCGCTGATCTGTGAGTCCCACTGGTAACCCGCCGCGCTTACGCCAAGCGCACCGCCGGGGCTCAAGTGGATCAGGTAGTTGAATTCGCGATCCAGCTTGATGCCGGTGGCGAGGGTGATGACGCGGCTTTCCTGGTCGTCGGGGTGCATTCGCACTTTGATCACCAGGTTGCCGTTCTGGGTTTTTTCCTTGTACTGGTATTCGAGCTTGACCATCGGGCGCTGGCTTTCATAAGCGTGGATCTGGCCGATGACGATCTTGCCGGAGCTGGGCACCTTGTTGACCGAAAGGGTCGCGCGCAGCAGGTTGTCGGCGTCTGGGTAGTACCAGTTGCGCAGGGTGCCGTTGCTGTAGGTTTCGCGCAGTTCGGTGCGCGGGTAAATGGCGTTTTCGGTTTTTGACCCGGTCACCGGCGACCAGAAGAACAAGGTGCCGGTGTCGGAATGGAAGTACTGATCCTTGAAGCCATTCACCAGTTTGGAGGTTTCGACGGTGTACGGCGGACTGCCGACGGGAACGCTGAGGTTCCAGGTTGCGAGATCGATCATGTCGGTTCTTCCACTCAATTTTCCTGAACGCGAGTGCCAGAAGCTCTAGCCCGCGCTTTTTCGGGCGGCAGTTATAAGCGTAGAGGTGTTTTTTGTTAACGCCCGTTTGGCAGATGATTGGCGTCAACATCCTGTCGAAATGCCATCTGTGCCGGTTTTCGGGGGCTGCAGGGGTGACCGTTAGTCGGTAAATTACAGCTTTGGCTAAATGATGGCGGCGTGGCAGCTTCTGCTTTCACAGATCCGGGACTAGAGTGATGGCTCAGTAACTGTACGGTTTTCACAAAAAACCGGCCGATAGTCCGACAAGAGATGTCCCGACAAGAGAAGCAGCATGGAATGCGCGCAACCCCAGCCAGGTGAAGGCAGCTCTGTCCTTTTGATCGTTGATGACTACCCTGAAAACCTGATCAGCATGCGCGCGTTGCTGCAGCGTCAGGATTGGCACGTCATGACCGCCGCCTCCGGTTTCGAGGCGCTCAATCTGCTGCTCGAACACGACGTCGATCTGGTGCTGCTGGACGTGCAGATGCCGGGCATGGACGGCTTCGAAGTCGCGCGGCTGATGCGCGGCAGCCAGCGCACGCGTCTCACACCGATTATTTTTCTCACCGCCAACGAGCAATCACAGGACGCCGTGATCAAGGGTTACGCCAGTGGCGCGGTGGATTACCTGTTCAAACCGTTCGATCCGCAGATCCTCAAGCCGAAAGTCCAGGCGTTGCTCGAACACCAGCGCAACCGCCGCGCCTTGCAGCGTCTGAGTCATGATCTGGAGGTCGCGCGGGCCTTCAATGCCTCGGTGCTGGATAACGCGGCGGAAGGCATTCTGGTGCTCGGCGAGGACGGCCTGATCCGCTTCGCCAATCCGGCGATTTCGCGCTTGCTGAATGCGCCGGTGAAAGAGTTGGAGGGCAAGGAGTTTCTCGATTTTCTGCAGAAACCGCATATCCCGCTGTGGGCCGGTTCCGAGTTGCTGGCCGGCTATAAACGCGGTGAGACCTTGCGTCTGCACGATGCATTATTGCGTACGGCGCCGGGGCAGCAGGTGCCGGTGGCGTTGTCCTGTGCGCCGCTGCCCGCCGAGCAGCGGGCGATGGTGGTGACGGTGCTGGACATGTCGGTGGTGCGTCACCTGCATCAGCAGCTGGAATTTCAAGCGGTCACCGATCCGCTGACCGGTCTGCTCAATCGCCGGGGCTTTTATCAGACGGTGGAAAACCTGCTGCTGCGCGGTGAACGCAGCGACAGCAGTTGGGTGCTGCTGTATCTGGATCTGGATGGCTTCAAGCGGGTTAACGATTCCCTTGGCCACGATGCCGGCGACCGGGTGCTGCGCTGGGTCTCCGAGCAGTTGAAAGCTTGTCTGCGACCGTTCGATATTCTCGCGCGCATGGGCGGTGACGAGTTCACCGCGTTGCTCGATCTGGAGTTTCCCGAGCAGGCCGCAAAAAATTGCCGAGAAGCTCATCGAACGGGTGTCGATCTGTCAGCAGATCGAAGGACTGGACATCGCTCTCGGCGCGAGTATCGGCATCGCCACTTACCCGGACTGCGGCGCGAACCTGGACGGTTTGCTGCGCGCCTCCGACATCGCCATGTATGAAGCCAAGCGCGCCGGGCGTCAGCAATATCGTTTTTATGATCACGAAATGAACGGTCGCGCCCGCTCGCGGCTGATGCTCGAAGAGAGCGTGCGCAATGCCATCGAGAACCGGGATTTCAATCTGGTGTATCAGCCGCAGGTGGCGATCGACAGCGGGCAGATTCGCGGTTTCGAGGCGTTGCTGCGCTGGCAGCACCCGAGCGTCGGCGATGTGCCGCCGGGGTTGTTCCTGCCATTGCTGGAGGAAGCACGGCTGATCAGTCGGCTCGGTAGCTGGATCTATCACCGTGGCGCCGGCCAGCGCAAAGCCTGGGAAACCCTGTTCGCCGAGGATCTGGTGCTCGGCGTGAGTTTGAGCAACACCCAGTTCGGCCTGCCGAACCTGGTCACCGAATTGCGTCAGGTGCTGGAGCGGCATTCGCTGCAGCCGCAGCAACTGGAGGTGGAAGTCACCGAAGACGCGCTGATGCACAACCCCGACGAGACCCGCAAACAGTTGCGCCTGCTGCGTAATCTCGGGGTGCGGGTGGCGCTGGATGACTTTGGTTCAGGGCCGTGTTCGCTGGCGTATCTGCGTGATCTGGAACTGGATACGCTCAAGCTGGATCGACACCTGATTGCGCGGCTGCCGGACTCGACGCGCGACGCGGCGCTGGTCAGCAACGTGATCAATCTGTGCAAACAGTACGGTTTGCTGGTGATCGCCGAAGGCGTGGAAACCGTTGAACAGTATCAATGGCTGCAGGCGCATGGCTGCGAATACGTACAGGGTTTCCTGGTGGCGCGTCCGCTGACCTCCGAGGACGCCGTCAGCTTTGCCAAACCCTTTGACTGGAGCGCGCTGCCGGTTTGAATTCGCTACACTGGCGCTCTTTTCGAACCGTGCTGCCGTGTCCATGACTGCGTTGAAATACCTCCAGGCCTATCCCGCGCAATTGCAGGATCAGGTGCGCCAACTGATCGCCGAACAGCGTCTGGGTGACTACCTGAGCCAACGCTATCCGGGACGTCACGATGTGCAGAGCGACAAGGCGCTGTATAGCTACGCGCTGGACCTGAAGCAGGAATACCTGCGCAACGCGCCGGCCATCGACAAAGTGCTGTTCGACAACCGCCTCGACCTGACGCATCGCGCGCTGGGCCTGCACACCACGGTCTCAAGGGTGCAGGGCGGCAAGCTCAAAGCCAAGAAAGAGATTCGCATCGCCTCGCTGTTCAAGGAGGCGGCGCCCGAGTTCCTGAAGATGATAGTCGTGCATGAACTGGCGCACTTCAAGGAATCGGATCACAACAAGGCCTTCTATAAGTTGTGTGAACACATGCTGCCGGGGTATCACCAGGTCGAGTTCGATCTGCGGGTGTACCTGACGTGGCGGGATCTGCAATGAAGATCAAAAGATCGCATTCCAACTGTAGGAGCTGCCGCAGGCTGCGATCTTTTAACGTTGGGAGTGTTTAGATGGACGTAAGCAAGACCAAAAGCAGCTTTTACCGGCGCCTGTACGTGGCCTACCTGATCGACAGCGGCCTGGCCCCCAGCGTCCCGGCGCTGACCGAAGTGACCGGCATGCCCCGGCGCACGGCGCAGGACACGATCGCCGCGCTGGCGGATCTGGATATCGTCTGTGAGTTCGAGCAGGAAGAGGGCGCGCGCAACCATGCCGGGCGCTATCGGATTCGCGAGTGGGGGGCAATTGATCGCGGGTGGATCGAGCGCAATCTGCGGCAGATCAAGGCTGTGCTGGAATATCCCTGAGTTTTGCAGTGTTTGAGCTGACGCAATCGCTGGCAAGCCAGCTCCCGCAAGGGAGCTCCAGTCAACACGGTTGTTGTGAGCAACGGATGAACCTGTGGGAGCTGGCTTGCCAGCGATGAGGGCCTCAAGGACGACGCATGCCGATATGCGGAATGTCATCCTCCAGATACTCCTCACCCGCCACCACAAACCCGTACCTGCCGTAATATCCCTGCAAATGCGCCTGCGCCGACAGATAGATCGGCACCTGCGGCCAATGCTTCTCGGCCTGTTTCAGCGCCTGCTCCATCATCTCGTGCCCCAGCCCTTTGCCGCGGCCCTGTGGCGCAATGATCACGCGGCCGATCACCACGTCACCGCCCTGGGACTCTGGATCGAGCAGGCGCAGATAAGCCATCAACTGATCGTCTACCCAGCCCATCAAATGATGGGTATCGCCGTCCAGATCCTGGCCGTCGAGGTCCGGGTAGGCACATTGCTGTTCGACCACGAACACCTCCGAGCGCAGCTTCAACAGCGCGTATAACTGCTCTTTGCCCAGATCGCTGTGATGCTTGCAGATCCACTCGATTGTCATCTTCCGACTCCTTGAACTCCGTCGCCCGATACTAAGGGCACAGGCGCTGAATGTCTGTATGGCGGAAGAGTCTGTGACAAAGGTCAAAATGCCATCATTCCTTTCTCGCGGTGACGGTCGCTTTGTGTAATCTGCTGGAAAGCGCTGTGCACGGGCTTCAATGAGCTACTGTTAGGGCCTGGGTTTCGCCGGTACGGGGCCTTGGGGTTTTGACTGGAAAACACGCCGGGCCAACCGCCCGCTAAGGATTTTCAAGCATGCCGCGACTGCATCGAGCCTTTGCCTTGATCGGACTGCTCTTGCTGGCCCAACCCGCCGCTGCGGACAAGCTGCGACTGGTATTTGATATCTGGCCACCCTTTACCGACGACACGCTGGTCAACGGTGGCCTGGCCACCGACATCGTCAGCACCGCGCTGGCGCGGGCCGGTTACGCCAGCGACTATGAGCAGGTGCCGTGGGCGCGGGCGTTGTTGGGGGTGGGCGAGGGCCGGTACGACGTGCTGGTCAATGCCTGGTACAACGACGAACGCACCCGGATCGGCCAGTTCTCTGGCGAATACCTGCTTAATCGCATCCGCTTTCTCAAGCGCAAGGACACTCCGCTCGAATACAACAGCCTGGAGCAACTGCACACCTACCCGGTGGCGGTGGTGCGCGGTTATGCCTACTCGCAGGCGTTCGATGCCGACACGGCGTTGCAGAAAGTCCCGGTACACAACTTTGCAATGGCGGTGCGCATGCTGGCGGCGGATCGGGTCAAGCTGACCCTGGAAGATGAGTATGTCGCGCGCTATTACCTGGCGCGCGAATCACCCAAGGTGCGCAACGCCGTGGAGTTTCTGCCCAAACCGTTGAGCGAGAATAGCCTGCATATTCTGGTGAGCCTGAAGAACCCCGAGCATGAGCAGATTGTGGCCGGGTTCGACAAGGCGATTGCGGCGATGAAGGCGGATGGCAGTTATGACAAATTGCTGCGCCAGCATGGCATGTGAAGGCTGATCCAGAATCTTCTGTGTGGTTGATGGCCTCTTCGCGAGCAGGCTCGCTCCCACATGGGTTCTGTGTCGTACACACATTCACTGTGGGGAGCGAG
>NZ_JABULD010000665.1:0-16628 GCF_014060985.1 Pseudomonas sp. MD195_PC81_125 | reverse complement strand
ATTTTTGATTTTTTGAAAGCAAGGTCAAAAGATCGCAGCGTGCCGCAGCTCCTACAGAGGGAGTCAGCGGTGCTCAACGACCACGTCATCATCCGCTCCGCGCTATATCAGGATTTCGACACGCGGTACTTGAGTCAGCCTCTGCGCGTTCCCATGATGAAGGTACACAGGCGCTTCACTCCTGAGCGCCTGCGTAGGGATCGGGTGTTCTGAACCCCAAATCAAGCCTGTTCCCTGTTTCATGCGCAGCTTGAGCCTCATGGGCTCTACTTCTCCCCATCAAAGAGCCTTGAGGCTCTTTTTTTGCCCGTTTTTTGCCGCTGACTCAGTGCAACGTCAGCCGCTGGCGCACGAATTCTTCAGTGTGCCGGGTGACCTGATCGAGATGCCGGTCGCGCTGCTTCTCGGCATCGAGCATCGCGCGCTTGCCGTTCTTCTGCAGCAGGTAGGTGTGGATCTGCTGCACTTCCAGCGAGCGGTAGATCGGCGTGGTGTCGATAAAGCCACGCAGGCCGTTGCTGCGGTAATGCCGGGTGCTCATCAGCACCTGGGTTTCGCGAGCGCCGATCACCTCGAACCCCAGCGCCTCGAAATACGGCACCTTGCCAACACTGCAGGTCAGTTCGGCATGCGGGTAACGGCTGACCATCTCGCCGATCATCGCCCGCGCCACGCCCTGGCGCCGATAGCCTTCGCGCACGGCCATGTAGGCGACGCTGCACGCTTCCCAATCGCCCTGCACCGGCAAGTACAAAAGGAAACCGGTGACCTGCTCCGGATCATCCTCAGCCGTCGCCACCAGCAACTCCACCTCGGTGCCCTTCTCGCCATTCAGCGCCTCCAGATACAGATGCACCTCATAACCGACCGCGTACTGATAGACGTTGTACAGCAGGTTGCTCGGGCCAAGACCGACCGCGCTGATGTCGGTGAGGTAATCGACCACCAGTTGCAGAATCTGGCTGTTGACGCTTTCGGGGCATGGGGTTTTGTAGTGGGTGATGCGTGGCATGACGGGTGAACTCCGGCGAAAAACCGCGCCATCATACCCTGTCCCGACACCTGCTCTGTGTAGGAGCTGCCGAAGGCTGCGATCTTTTGGCTTTATAGAAGCAAGATCAAAAAGATCGCAGCCTGCGGCAGCTCCTACAGGAAAGTGGTGGTTGAGCTGAAGAAAATTTCATCTGCCGCACAGCGGATCTTTTGCCGATTTGGCGTCCAATTCTTCAACTGCGTTCTCTTTTTACGCAGGCCTTGAGGAGTTGTCATGAGCGTGTTGCGTTCACTGTTCAAATGGCGAAAGACCCTGCTGCTGGTGCCGATGACGCTGGCGGCGCTGGCCAGTGCGCCAGCGTTTGCCCAGCAGGTGGTGATCGTCCAGCAAGCCCCACCGCCGATGCGCATGGAAGTGATGCCCGGCGCGCGTCCCGGGTATGTCTGGGATGAGGGCCACTGGCGCTGGGAAGGACGCGGTTACGTGTGGATGCCCGGCCATTGGCAACCGGTGCGTCATGGTGCGCACTGGAGACCGGGGCACTGGCAGGCACGCGGGCCGAACTGGTTCTGGGTTGAAGGGCGCTGGGTGCGCTGATTAGCCGTCGACCTGCACACTTCTTCTATAAGGAACAGCCCATGTCCAGAAGCATTAAAGCCTTGCTCGCCACCGCACTGGTGGCGATCACCCTGTCCGGTTGCGTCGTCGAACCGGTCCGTCCGCACCGGCCACCGCCGCCGGTGGAAGTGGTGCCGGTGATGCCTGCGCCGGGCTATCACTGGGTCGCCGGTCATTACCGCTGGGGTGGCCATGAATGGCGCTGGGTGCCGGGACACTGGCGCGCCTACTAACCGCAACGGCTGGCGTCACTGCTGTGGCGCCACCACCTTGAAGGAAATGGCAATGTCATTGGACACGACGGTATCCGCCCACTCCCCCGCTCCGAGTCCGAATTCGCTGCGTTTGAGCACCAGCTCGCCGTCGAAAATGCCGATCGTGCTGTCCGGCTTCAGCTCGACCGGCACTTGCACCTCGCGGGTAATGCCTTTGACGGTAAGCAGACCGGCGACCAGATAGCGGTTGTTCGCCACGCGGGTAAAACGGCTGGATACGAACACCGCCTCAGGAAAGCGCTGGGTGTCGAACCACGCCGGTTTCACCAGCTCGGTATTGGCGTCGTCGCTGCCGGCATTGATGCTGGCCAGGTCGATGTGCAGCGTAGTGTGGGCGTTGGCGAGGTTGTCGCTGTCGAACTGCAGCGTCGCGTCGAACTTGCCGAAGGTGCCATAGACCTGGTCGCCGAATTGCTTGTAAATGAAGCTGATCTTGCTGGCGGTAGTGTTGACGCGATTGTATTCAGCGGCCTGCGCGCAGGTCATGACGCACAGGCCGGTAAACAGTGCCACAGCGGTGAATCGGACACGCATGGGATTCTCCGGACAGGGCAAACCTTCGAGGCCTCGATTGACTTAAGCAAACAACCGGCAGCTGTGCCATGTCATCTGTCCGCCGGTGTGGCTCAGGCTCAGACCAGCCGCTCGATCTTCTGATGCTGCCAGACCAGTTTGTAATACAGGGTCTGCAACACCAGCATGCCCAGATAGGCCACCGGAAACGCCATCCACACCCCTTGCAAACCGTACTGCCCGTCCAGCCAGTAAGCCGCCGGCAGCTGCACGCCGACCACGCAGACAATGGCGATTGCCACCGGCACCAGCACCGTGCCGCTGGCACGCATGATGCCGCCGATGATCGCCTGGAAACCGAACACCAGCAGGCTCCACAACATGATATGCAGCAAGTGCTCGGCCATGGCCCGGGTCGAGTCTTCGGTCAGGAACAACCCCAGCAGCCAGTGCGACAACAGGTAGCCGAGCACAATCAGGCCACCGGTCAGGCACACGTTGATCAGCAGCCCGGTGCGCAGGATCGCGGCCAGGCGCTGCAGGTGCCCGGCACCGATGGCCTGGGCGCCAAGGATCGAGGCGGTGATGGCAATCGACAGCGCCGGGAACTGCACGTAGTTGACGATCTGCGTCACCGCGCCATAGGCCGCCGTCGCCTGCGAGCCGTGCTGGTTGACCAGCGTCAGAATCACCAGCTCCGACAACGACAGCACGATCATCTGCACCCCCGGTCGGCAGGCCGATGCGCAGCACTTTGCCCAGAATCGCCCCGTCCAGCCGCAGCGCGCCGAAGAACTCGCGGTCCGGTGCCAGCGGGTGCCCCTTGCGAATCAGACTCCAGGCCAGCCACGCCATCGCCGTCAGCGTACCGGCCAGACCGGCGAACGCCGCACTCTGAATCCCCAGTTGCGGCAGACCCAGCCACCCGCGAATGAACGCCGGAGTCAGTGCCAGACCGACGACGGTTGACAGCAACAGCGCCAGCATCGGCGACAACGTGTCGCTCACCCCGCGCAACAACTGAGTGAACAGCACGTACACCAGCACAAAAGGCAAGGTCCACATCATCACTCGGGCATACGCCACCGCGTCGTCCAGCACATCCGCCGGGGTCCCCAGCCCCTGCAAGGCCTGACGTGCGAACACACTGCCCAGCACCGCCGCCAGCAAACCGATCAACACGCCCAGCAACAAGGTTGCGCCGGCGATCGCCTTGACCATGTGCGCCTCACGCGCGCCCCACGCCTGCCCGATCAACACCCCGGCACCGGCACCCAACCCGATCACCAGTGCGATGAAGAAAAAGACGATCGGAAACATCCCCGATACCGCCGCCAGCGCCTGCGTACCGAGCATCTGCCCGATGTAGATGCTGTTGACCGTGCCCGACATCGATTGCAAAAAGTTGGACAACACCATCGGTGCGAGGAACAACAGGTAGGTTTGCCAGAGGGGTTTGCTGGTGGCGGGGGTTTGCATTGAGGGTCCGTCTCGGGGTGGGAGATGCGGTGGATATTACGCTAGATGCGCGGGTTAAAGTCGGTCGACATCGGGTCGGCTCAAGGCTTAAATGGCGGCACACTCATTCTGGATCGCGCCCTGCCATGCCCCTCCTGCGAAATGCTCTGACCTGCTCATTGCTGGCCCTTGTCAGCCACTCCGTCGCTGCCGCCCAGGCCCCTGCTCTGCTGGATTCGTTGCGCCCGTTGCTGACAACCCTGAACGAACGCCTGAACATCGGCGACCTCGTGGCCCTGACCAAATGGGACAGCGGCAAGCCGATTCAGGACAGCCCGCGCGAGGCCCAGGTCATTGCCAGTGCCCGCACGCTGGCCAGCGAACACAAGCTCGATCCCGAGGACGTGGCCCAGTTGATCGCCGCACAAATGGAAGCCAACAAACTGGTGCAATACGGTTTGCTGGCGCAATGGCAAGCGATAGGCCGCGCACCGGACACGCCACGACCGGATCTGGCAAAACAGATTCGCCCGCAACTGGACGAACTGCAAAACCGCCTGCTGCGTCAGTACGCCGATTTCGCGCCGTATCGCCGCGACCCGAATTGCCCGGTCTGGCTGGCGAAGGCACGCCAGGGTCTGACCCACGACGCCCTGCACGATCTGGCCCTGACCCGTGCCACCGGAGAGCTGTGCATTCGGGCGCCGAAGCTTTAAATCAGGGGTTCCGGCATACATCGCTGGCGTCGATAGTCACCATCACGTCAATGAAGTTCTCATAAAAAATCCGCGGCGTAACATCAGCTCCATACCAACCCAATACACCCCGGAGCACACGATCATGAAACGCCAAACCATCCTCGGCATCGCTTTCTCGGTACTCGCAGTTAACGCTTTTGCAGCAGCCCCTGTTCACCAAATGGTCGCTGAAGGCGGCTCGGACAAGTTGATTGAAAGCCGTCTGGCTGAAGGTGGCTCTGATCGTTTGCTGGAACGTCGTGTCGCTGAAGGTGGCGCGGATCGGCTGATCGAGCGTCGCGTTGCTTGAGTTGATGTCTCTTCGCACAAGCCATGAAAAAGCCCGGCCTGATCAGCCGGGCTTTTGCGTTCAACCGCTGCTTATTGAGCTGTTTTCAGCTTGACCACATCAGCGGAGATTCTGGTGGTGTAACCGGTCAGCACCCACGCCCAGAACCAGTTTTCCTGAACCTGGGTGTTGATCATGGCGTCACCGACCTTGGCCTTGATCGCCGCTGTCTGCGCACGAACGAAGCGGCGGTTCTGTTGAATCGGGATCACGCCGAACAGCAGCAGGCCGGTGGCCGTGGCTTTGCTGTGACCAATCACGGTGTATTGGCTGCTGTCGTATTGTTTGATGTTCATCGGGGTGCCGGTGCAACCCGCCAGAACCCGACATGACCCTGGCGGCAGAGTCGATCGAGCGCGGGCTGCTGATCGTTCCATTCGGCGAGCCAGAGGGCTGCCGCAAGCTGAGATCTTTTGCTTTGGGAAATCCAGGCCTGCCATTCGTCGCAAACCCGCCCTCACCTGTCAGATCTGACAGTAGGCAGCCAGCCCCCGCCAGCGCTTTAATCCCTCGGGCCACTCCCTCATCACCCAGCCATATTGAACAGGTGACGCGCCCATGACCAGCCAATTGACGAGCAATGCTTCCAGTCAGCAGATCACTGTCTTTCCACCGGATCGCGGTATCGGCGTTCTGGCCGTGTACCCGCCGTATCCGGTGGGTTTCAAGCCGCAGAAGGACGGGGCGCTGGGGATCAACATCCACATGGTGCAGGGCGACCGCGACGGTCTGCTGGTGTATATCCTGGCCTATATCGAGATGGCCGTAGGCGACGATATCAGAGTGTTTATCGAAAACACGCGATCACCGGTCGCGCAATTTTCGGTTACCGCTGCGCACTTCGATGACCAGGGCAACGCCAAGAACATCCCGTTCCACATTTCGGCTGCCGACATGCAGTCCCGCTTTCTGCCGCTGCAAATCCAGAGCAAGGACTTGTGGTTCGAAGTCAAGCGCTTCAGCAAAAATACCGAAGAGTCCCCGCACATACCGCTGCTCTACAAATACCCCGCGCCAGGCGAGGCCGATACCGATGGTGGCAAACCCTTCAACCAGGGCCTGAAATTGCCCGTGGCTTCCGAGGGTTTCGTCGATCAGACGGTGATCGATGACGGAATGTTCGTAACCGTCATGCAGTATTTCAACCAGCACATCGGTGATGTAGTGGTCCTGGCCTTCGGCTCGCTGCTGCTGGAAACCATGGTTACCGCGTTGGGCGATGTGATGTTCGAACTGACCCCGGATCAACTGGCCACCCTCGCTCCCACCAACACTCTGATGGTGCGCTGGGAAGTGTTCGATGTGGTGGAAAATGCCAGCGGCTGGTCGGACTCGCTGGTGCTGCCGTTCAAACCGGGCATTGTGCTGTTGGCCGCACCGATCTTCGAACAGGCGGACATCGACAACATCCTGCATCACGATCAACTGGACGGTGGCACTGCCGGTATCCTCGTCACCGGCGTATTTGCCGCCAATGACCGCATCGAACTGACCCTGCAAGGCGTCACTCAGGGCGGCGAAACCGTAAACCACACCTACAACCGGACCCTGAGCGCCGCCACGCGCACCGTCGATTTTCCGGTCGAGAATGAAAAAATCCGCAACCTGATCGGCGGGGCCCTGCACGCGTCCTATCAGTTGATTCGGGCCGGCAAGAGCCAATTTTCCAAACCGGCGGACGTCACCGTCAGCGGCGTGACCCAACCGCTTGGCCTGCCGCTCGTCGCACCGCTGGTGGACGGCAAACTGCCGGTGGACACCGCCGAAGCCACCGTACAGCTCGCCGAATATTGGCCGCTGCAGACCGGGGCCACCGTCGAAGCCCATTGGCAGACCACCGACAAGGACGGCGTCGCAGCGCTGTACGTTTTCCGCCTGATCGTCAGCGACCCGTCCCAACCGGTCATCTTCAAGGTGCCGGCCAAATACATCGCCCCCTTCCCGGACACCCCGCTGGTGGTGCAATGCACCGTGGCCAATCCCGGGCAGACGCGGGTGTTTTCCGAGTTGCTGCAATTGCGCATCAGCGAACAGGCCGTGGTGCCGCTGGACCCGCCGACACTGGTCAAACCGGCGCTCACGCCGATTGATGCGCTGGCTTATCCGGACGGTGTGACAGTACGTATCGAATACGTCGGTGCAATCAAGGATGACCGGGCGCGATTGGTAGAGGTCAAGCCGCCTGCAGGATCACCCGCCTTTCCTCTGACGGAGTTCAACAGCAACAAGCGGGTAAATACGGTGTTGACCCAGGCTTTTCTCGCGGTGCGCCAGGGCAGAACAATCGAGATGCGCTGGAACCTCAACCGTAATGGAGGACAAGCGGGCAAGTCGTTGCCGCTGGCATTGAAAATTCAAGCGATCCCCCCGCAAGACTCACGGCTGCCGACACCACAAATTCGCCAGGGTGCGGAGCTCGACATCAATAAGTTACAGACCAGTGATCGCCTGACCGTCACTACCTGGCCCGGCGAGGCAAACGGACAGCGCCTGTGGCTTCGCTATGACGGAGTAACCAGGACGGGTCCCGCCGAACCCTACAATGATCTGGTGAATGAGCCTCATACTGGTACTTCCGGCCTGAACCGAGCACTCCCGCTGGAGTGGCTCAAATCCCTGAAGCACGACAGTGAACTGAAAATCAGCTTTTGGGTGAATCTGGCCGGCGACGCAGACTTTGCCACAGCAATATTGTTCCCGGTGCGAACATACCTGATCAAATCACTCTCTCTGACCGCACCAAAATTGCTCGACTTACCCGGTGCAACCCTCAATTTCGATGATATTGCCGATAGCGGTGCACGTATCGAAGTTCCGATCTATACCGGAATGTCCCCCGGGCAGTCCGTCAAGGTCGAGTTGGCCGGTGCGGGAGGTCATTACACGACTGCATCCACGAATGTCGATACCATCAAGCCCCTGATTTTTCTGGTTCCCCGATCAACATTCATTGCCAATGCCGCCCGGACAGTGGCAATCACCTATCTGGTCTCGTCCTCCAGTGAGCAGAATCAGCCACTGCGGTCGCCAAGCCTTGATCTGAATATTCTTGCCGACACCTGGCGCGACTCCATCACCGATTTCAATGGTAATGCCGGGAACTGGGCATTAGGACCGGCCTCAAGAACTGCAAGAATTCTCAGTGATCACTACGAAAACCTGACCTATGACGCTGGGGGAAACTCAGGAGTCATGCTAAGCCAGACATTTCAATTCAAGGCCGCGAGAACCTACCAGTTCAGCTACTACGTAGCCAATGTCAGTCCGCAACCTGACAACGTTCCACCGGTGATCAGCGTCAGCACCTCCAGCGGAATGCCGATTCTCGGCGCATTCACGGTACCGAGAACGGGCACCTTTTTTCAGCAGGTGGCCAATTTTCGAGTACCCGTCAGTGGTGCCTACACGATTTACATGCTTAATCACGAGGATCGCGGAGGCTACGGCGGAGCCCGAGGCGGCAATGACTTTATCCTGGATGCCATTCACGTACGACGGCTGTGAACAGTTCGCCAGAGTCATAAGGGGACGGGCTTATTATTTTGGCGCCTGGTTCGGACACTAAAAGATCGCCGCCTGCGGCGGCTCCTGCAGGGGGATACCGATACCTCTGCAGGAGATGCCGCAGGCTGCGATTTTTTGCTTTTGGGGATTCATCGTTTATATGTGTTTAACGTTCATTCCTGCAGCCCGTAACACCTTGCGCTGGTGGAACTGGCGCTGGGCAGGCTTGAACTGCTCGGCGCCACAACTTCCTGACCTGAACCCGCACCCATGAAGCTCATCGGCCGTGCGCCCGGGGCAGGCCGACGGGCTCTATTGTTTTTTCTGCTGAAAAGCTTTGCAGGTACGCCAGCAGATTATCGATCTTCTCTTCGTCGCTCAGGCCCCAGAAAATCATCCGCGTCCCGGGCACCACGCCCTTCGGGTCTTTCAGATACGCGGTCAGCGTGTCGCGGTCCCAGGTCTTGCCGGAGTTTTTCATTGCCTCGGAATACACGTAATTGGCCGTCGTCCCGGCAGGTCGGCCGATGATGCCGTTGAGTTGCGGACCGAAACCCGGGCGCGCGTCCGGGCCGACCTGATGGCAGCCGCCGCACAGGCGCGGGGAAGATCTTTTCGCCGGCGGCGGGGATCGCCTGCGGCGCGGGCGGTTGAGCTGAACAACACGGCGGTTGCGGCCAATGCAAGAAGAAATGAAGCGGTGTTTTTCATCGGGCAATCCAAAACGGTGTGATGCAGTCGAGGCAAGGCTAACATTTTGTGGCGAGGGAACTTGCTCCCGCTGGGTTGCGTAGCGACCCCAATATGGGCCTGCGCTGCAGACCAGCGGGAGCAAGCTCCCTCGCCACAGGTGTATTTCACAGTCAGTATTTTTTACAGATAAGCGCCGATGACCTTTCTGACGGTGATCAATGCCTGGCGCAAGACATCCATCGGCACCGACCCCAACGCCAGCCGAATCGCATGCGGCACATGCGCCGACACCGCGAACGGCTCGGCAGTCGTCACCGAAATCTGCTCGTGCATCAACTCCACCACCATCTGATCGGCACGCACGTCTTCCGGCAACGGCAACCACAAAAAGTAAGAGGACGGATGACCGATGCACGTCAGCCCTTGCAACAACTCGGCGGCCAGCGCTTGCCGGGCCTTGGCATCGTCGCGTTTTTGTTGCTCCAGTAGGGTGACGGTGCCGTCGTCGAGCCAGCCGCAAGCCATCGCGGTCATCACGCCGGGGGTGTTCCAGGTGGTGGCGCGGATGATGCGTTCCAGCGCCGGCACGATGCGCAGGGGGGCGGCAATAAAACCGACGCGCAGGCCGGTGGCGATATTCTTGGAAAGTCCCGAGACGTACACCGTGCGCTCCGGCGCCAGATCAATCAGGGTACGCGGTGGGTTATCCACCAGAAAGGCGTAGGCCGCGTCTTCGATGAGAATCAGATCATGCCGCCGGGCAAGTGCGACCAATTGCTCGCGCTGCTCGATCGGCGTCACCCAACCCAACGGATTGTGCAGGGTCGGCATGCTGTAGATCGCCCGCACCGAACGGCTGCGACAGAGCTTGTCGAGCGCCGCCAGATCCGGCCCGTGATCACCGGGCGGAATCGCCACCACTTCCAGATGCAGCGCTTCGGCCAGCACCTTGAAGCCGGAATAGGTCAGCGCATCGGCGGCAATGACGTCGCCGGGTTTGAGCAAGGCCATCAGCGTCACCGCCAACCCCTGCTGGGCTCCGTTGACGATCAGCACTTGCCCGGCATCGGCCTGCACCCCGCGATCCTGCAGATGCCGCGCCACCGAGGCACGCTCATGCTGTCGTCCGGCGTGGGGTTGATAGCGCAGCAAGGCTTCCAGATCGCCCGACAGCGCCAATTGACGTAACGCCGTGCGCAACAGATCGGCCTGACCGGGCAGAGACGGGTAATTGAAGTTGAGATCGATCATGCCGACTGCCACGTCCTTCTGATCGATCCCCTGCCCCGGCGACAAAGAGGTTTCACGGACAAACGTCCCGCGCCCGGTCTCGCCGCTGACCAGCCCCATGGCCTCAAGTTCGGCGTACACCCGCGATGCGGTGACCAGTGCCAGGCCTTCACGGGCTGCCAGTTCGCGGTGGGTCGGCAGGCGCGTTCCCGGTGCCAGATGCCCGCAGCGAATATCCGCTGCGTAAGCGTCAACGAGGGTCTTGTAGCGTGAGCGCGGCATAGCGGATGTATCCATGACAATTATTTGATTGTGCTGATTCTCGGCTTCAGGATCACTCGAAAGCAACCCTACCTTTGAGCGTGACCCTGTATGGAACGGACTTCGAACCCGGTTAACCCGGCCCTGGAAAAAACCAGCGGCTGGATCAACGGTTTTATCGGCGTGGTGATCTTCAGCGGATCGTTACCGGCCACGCGCCTGGCGGTACTTGAATTTGATCCGGTGTTTCTTACTGTGGCCCGCGCGGCCATTGCCGGCGTGTTGGCAGCAGCGCTGTTGTGGCTGTTTCGCGAACGGCGTCCGGCACGGGATCAGTGGTGGCCGTTGTTGATTGTGGCGTTGGGCGTGGTGCTGGGTTTCCCCTTGCTGACGGCATTGGCGCTGCAACACGTGACGTCGGCGCATTCGATTGTGTTTGTGGGATTGCTGCCACTGGCGACGGCGATTTTTTGGCGTGCTGCGTGGCGGCGAGCATCCGCGACCGGTGTTCTGGGTGTTCTCGACTCTCGGCAGTGCCTTGGTCGTTGGCTTCGCCTTGTCACAGGGGCTGACCGCCTCGCCCACCGGTGATCTGCTGATGCTCGCGGCGATTCTGGCCTGTGGTCTGGGTTACGCCGAAGGCGCCAAACTGTCGCGCGTGCTCGGCGGCTGGCAGGTAATCTGCTGGGCGTTGGTGTTGTCGCTACCGGTGATGGCGTTGCTCAGCCTGTGGCTGGCCCCCGCCTCGTTCAGTCACATCAGCCTGTCGGCCTGGCTGTGCCTGGCGTATGTGGCGCTGTTCAGCATGCTGATCGGGTTCGTGTTCTGGTATCGCGGCCTGGCCCAGGGCGGGATTGCGGCAGTGGGACAACTGCAATTGCTGCAGCCGTTTTTCGGTCTGGCGCTGGCGGCGACGTTGCTGCATGAACAGGTCAGCCTGGGGATGCTGGCGGTGACGCTGGGAGTGATTCTGTGTGTGGCCGGGGCAAAGAAATTCGCCCGATAATCCTCAGACGCCAGCCTTCCACTCCCGCGGGCTGAGCCCGGTCTTGCGGCGAAACGCTCGAGCCAGTGCCGAAGGACTTTCATAACCGACCTCTTGCGCGATCAGCGCAATCGCCCGTCCCTCGCGCAGACGCTTCTGCACCAGACTGATCCGCCAGCTCAGCAGATAGTCAGCTGGCGACTGCCCGACGACGCGGTGGAACTGCTCGGCGAATCCGGCTCTGGACAGATGGGCGGCTGTCGCCAGGTCCGCCACACGCCAGGGTCTGGCCGGTTGCTCATGCATCAGGGTCAAGGCGCGAGACAAGCGCGGATCCGCGAGCCCGGCCATCAGGCCGGGTGGCTGGACACGGCTGCTGATGAGGTGGCGCAACAGCAGGATCACCAGCAATTCAAACAAACGATCCATCACCGCCACGCGCCCGCAATGACCTTCAAAGGCTTCTCTGAACAGCCATTCCAGCGTGTTGCCCAACTCCGGGATTTCGCTGAGTTTGAGCAGCAGATAATCCGGCAGTGCCGCCGCCAGCGCATTGCCGGTACCTCCGTCAAACGTCAGCGTGGCGCAGACCAGCTGTGCGCCCATGGCCTCATCGGCGGACATCCGATGAGTGCAGGGCCGCGGGAAGAAAATCAGTGAAGGTTCGACAATACGAACCTCACGTTGATTGCCCGCTTTCAGCAACAACTCGCCGGCCTGTAATAGATGCACATGCCCGACCGGTTCGCCCTCATGCAGGCCGACGCCGCAAAACGTGCCACTGTGAAAGGTGCCGGCACTCACACCGAAATGGCTGAGCAGCGTTGAAAGACGATCCATGGGCGACTCCCGATGCATATCTGGACGATCTGTTGCATATCCTCGACGATCTGCGGCCAAAGCGCCAGCCGTGCGCCATAACATGACCTCCATCCCCGGCGCACTTCGCACCGGACTTCTGGAGAATCACCATGAGCCGCATCCCTGCAATCAGCCTTGAAAACGCCACCGACGCCAGCCGCCCGACCCTGGAAGGCGTGAAGAAAAAAATCGGCTTCCTGCCCAATGTCTTTACCACGCTGGCCAAAGCCCCGGTGGCCCTGGAAGCCTACGTGCAAGCTTCGGCGATCCTCGGCAAGACTTCGTTGAGCGCCAAGGAAAAAGAAGCGGTGTATCTCGCCACATCACAGATCAACGGCTGCGATTATTGCCTGGCCGCGCACAGCCTGTTTGCCAGCAAGGCCGGGCTCTCGGCGCAGGACATCAGTGCCGCGCGTCACGGTGAATTGAATGCCTATGCCGCTCTCGCCCAACAGTTGACGCAAAGCCGCGGCCACTTGAGCGACGAGCAGATCGCCGCCGCCCGCGCTGCCGGCATTGACGACAGCAAGATTATCGAAGTGATTGCCTTGGTGGCTGTGCAGTCGCTGACCAACTACCTGAACAACGCGGCCTTGACCGACATCGACTTCCCGGCCATTGATTGAATGCGAAAAAAAACGAGAGCGGGCTTGCTCGCGAAGGCGCTGAATCAATCAACCAGTGTGTTGAATGACACTGCGCTTTCGCGAGCAAGCCCGCTCTCACAATTGATCAATGATGTTCGACGCCCGCGCGTTTGAGCAGTTTCTTGCAGCGCTCGGACAGATGAAACACCTGCAATTCCTTGCCGGCCTTGGCGTAACGCTCGCGCAAGGTCTTCAGCGCGGCAATCGCCGAATAGTCAACGAAGCTCAAATGCCGGCAATCCAGCGTCACCCGGGCCGGGTCATTGGCCGGGTCGAACTGGTTGAGAAACGGCGTGGTCGAGGCGAAAAACAGCGTGCCATGCAGGCGATAGAGTTTGCTGCCGTCGGTTTCCAGATGTTCATCGGCGTACAACTCGCGGGCCTGCTGCCAGGCGAAATTCAGCGCGGCGATGATGATCCCGCAGAGCACGGCAGTGGCCAGATCGGTGAACACGGTGATGCTGGTCACGGCGATGATCACCAGCACATCGTTGAGCGGCACTTTGTTCAACACCCGCAACGAGGCCCAGGCGAAAGTCTGCTGTGACACCACGAACATCACGCCCACCAGTGCCGCCAGCGGAATACGCTCGATCAGCGGCGACAGAAACAGGATGAACAGCAGAATCAACACCCCCGCGACCACCCCGGACAAACGCCCGCGTCCGCCGGAGCTGAGGTTGATCACGGTCTGGCCGATCATTGCGCAACCGCCCATGCCACCGAACGCGCCGGAGACCACGTTCGCCGCGCCCAGCGCCACGCATTCGCGATCCGGATAGCCGCGGGTTTCGGTGATTTCGTCGGTGAGGTTCAGGGTCAGCAGGGTTTCCAGCAGACCGACCAGCGCCATCAGAATCGCGTACGGAGCGATGATGCGCAGGGTCTCCAGGCTCCATGGGATGTCCGGCAAGGCGAAAGTCGGCAGACCGCCGGCGATGTGCGCCATGTCGCCGAGGGTGCGCGTCGGCAGGCCGAACAGGTAGACCAGCAGGCCCACACCGAGGATCGCCACCAGTGCCGGCGGCACCGCGCGGGTCAGGCGTGGCAGAATATAGACAATGGCCATGGTCAGCAGCACCAGCCCGGTCATCAGGTACAGCGGCGTGCCGCTGAGCCAGTGTTCACTGCTCTTGAAATGCTCCAGTTGCGCCAGGGCAATGATGATCGCCAGGCCATTGACGAAACCGAGCATCACCGGATGCGGCACCATGCGCACCAGTTTGCCCAGGCGCAACAAGCCGAACGCCATCATGATCAGGCCACCGAGCAACACGGTCGCCAACAGGTATTGCACGCCGTGCTGCACCACCAGCGCGACGATCACCACCGCCATCGAACCCGCCGCCCCGGAGACCATTCCCCGGCCGGCCGCCGAACAATGCGGTCAACGTGCAAATGAAAAAGGCGCCGTACAGGCCCATCAGTGGATTGAGATGCGCCACCAGCGCGAACGCAATGCATTCGGGCAACAAGGCAAACGAGGTGGTGAGTCCGGCCAGGACATCGGCGCGCAGACGTTTTGGTTTCATGGCTTACCTGACTGAGCGGCCGACGAGCGCGGCCGCTGATGTTCACGAAAATGAGGGGTGCGGATGTTACGGAATAGTTCGGAATCGGGCCAGCGATCGCTGACACCGTTAGCCGTGCGATTTATCCTGACGCGCTTGTGCCTCCTCCGAGTATGACCATGACTGCATGGCTGACCGCCCGCGACGTTTGCCAGCGCTTGCGCGAGGCTGCGCTGGGTGTGCTGATGTTCAACAGATCCGAGAGACCCGGTGATGCCGGACTGGTTGCGGTCGATATCGAAGGCTGGCAGTTGCTGCTGGACTTTGAAGGCGGACGCTTGCACCACTGTGAACAGGCCCGCGCCCCGGATGGCCGCGAGGGGACATTGGCAACGTGGCAGCGTTACGGCACCAATCCAGTCGACCTGCTGAGTACCTGGGAGCTGGCGCAGATCGAGCGGTTGCTGGCGCGACCGCGTTGAACTCGATCAACCCTGACGCAGATCGAGCATATAAGTGTAATAGCCGGTATCACGCACATAACCCAGCGACTCGTACAAACCCTGCGCTATCAAGTTGTCGGTGGCGGTTTCCAGCACCAGACCTTTGGCGCCAGTCTGCAAGGCAAAGTCGCGGGCCGTATTCATCAGTAATCGCCCGACACCGTGACCACGGGCTGCGGGCGTGGTGAACAAATCACTGAGCAGCCAGGTGCGGTGAGCGTCGATCGAGGAAAACGTCGGGTATAACTGCACAAAGCCGAGCGCATCGCCCTGTTCATCCTGCGCGAGGAAAATCGCCGATTCTTCGCCAGCCATGCGCTCAGCGATGAAGGCGCGCGATTGCGTCAGGTTCGAAGGTTGCTGATAAAAGCCACGATAGGCGTCGAACAGTTTTGCCACAGCCTCCAAATGAGTCGCCGTAGCGCGCAGTGCCTTGATGACCATGTTCCCTCCCGCCGATTTTATTGATTATCGAACCAGCATAGCGCTCTCGAACGAGTGAGCTGGCCTCATCGCTATATAGTTTTGTATATTGCGAAACCGAATTTTTCAGTACCTGCCCATGCCACCCATTTACATCGTGTTCCCATGAGTGCCATCCGCGTACGCAACGAACAATTGATCCTCGCCGCCGCCAGCGAAGAGTTCGCCGCCAACGGCTTCGACGCCACCCAGACCCGTGATATCGCCGCCCGCGCCGGCGTGCCCAAGGCCAACCTGTATTACTACTTTCAGACCAAGGAAAACCTCTATTCCAAGGTTTTGCTGGGGTTCGTCGAACCGCTGCTGGAAGCCTCGGCGGCGCTGCGCGAAAGCGACGACCCCATGATTGGCCTGCGCGCCTACGTCGCCGCGCGTATCCGCATCGCCCGCGAGCACCCGGCGATTGCCAAGGTGTTCAGCGGCGAGCTGCTGCTCGGTGGCCGTCAGCTACCGGACGAATGCCGCGACCTGCTGCACGCCGAAGCCCAGCGCAATGTCGACTGCCTGCGCAGCTGGATCGAACGCGGCCTGCTGGCGCCGGTGGACCCGGAACACCTGATGCTGTTCATCTGGTCGGCGACCCGCACCTACACCAACATTGGCTGGCAAATGGGCTGCATCACCGGGCGCCTGGTGCCGCAGGATGAGGATTATCAGACGGCGGCGGAGACGATTACGCGGATGGTGCTGGAGGGCGTCGTGGCACCGCGGGCTGGGGAGATTCGTGGGGGGTTTGTTTGCGACGTGAGGTATGAGAGCTGCTACGCAGCCCGGCGCGAGCAAGCTCGCTCGCCACAGGGGATTTGGGCTGAGTATGGGAATCTGTTCACACCACCGGCCATTGTGGGAGCCAGCCTGCTGGCGATTGGGTTGGCACAGCTGGCATCTTCATTGACCGATCCACCGCCATCGCTGGCAAGCCAGCTCCCACAATGATCTGTGTTGTTTCAAAGACCTTGTGATCCATGCCAAACCCTGTGGGAGCTGGCTTGCCAGCGATGAGGCC
>NZ_JABULD010000061.1:0-7679 GCF_014060985.1 Pseudomonas sp. MD195_PC81_125 | reverse complement strand
TGCTCGCGAATGCGGAGTGTCAGCCTCCATTGAGTTGACTGATACACCGCTTTCGCGAGCAGGCTCGCTCCCACATTAGGATTGCTGCGATTTTTTACTAGGGGTTATGCGCCAGATGCTCCGGCTGCAACACCCGCTTGGCACTCAGGTACGCCTTCTGCCAGTACGCCTTCGACAGACTGTCCAGCTTCACTGTGCCGCCGGTGGCTGGCGCATGCACGAAGCGACCTTCCCCCACGTAGATCCCCGCATGGCTGACCTGAGAGCCGCCGTTGGTGGCGAAGAAGATCAGGTCGCCGGTCTGCAACCCTTCCTTGCCCACATTCGGCGCCTGCATCACGATCATCTCGCGGGTGGAGCGCGGCAGGGAGATGCCGGCGGCATCGCGGTAGACGAAACCGATCAGACCGCTGCAATCAAACCCGGAGTCTGGCGTGTTGCCGCCCCAGCGATAGGGCGTGCCAACCAGGCCCAGCGCGCGAAACAGCACATCCTCAGCAGCGGGCGAAAAAGCTTGGGAGGGCCCGAACACCACCGGAGCGCGTACCACGGGCGCAGGCGGGCGGGGTGCGGGCTGGCGCAGGCGCTGAGCAGCGCTGCGAAGAAAATCAATGTGAGGCGGGCCGACATCGTCATAAGCAGAACATCCTGATCTGGCTGCGGCTTTCTCTGCCGAATGGACAGAAACAAAACCGCCTGCGGAGCACGCAGGCGGTTTGCCATCAATATAGATACAGGATTCTAGCGGCTACACGGCAAACTTCAAGTAAGACTTTAACTTCACCTTGTAAAGTCTAGGTCTACTCCCTTGCCGTGATCCGTTTTTGTCGCCACGGACGTGGCGACAACGGGGAATTACTTGCGAGCGGTAACCACGGTCGGTGCCATTGCGAGGGCGCGCTTGGCTTCGATGAAGGTCTTGCTCCAGTAGCTGTCACCCAGGCTGTCGATGCGGACACCGCCGCTGCGACGGCTGCTGGAGTGAATGAACTGGTTGTCACCCAGGTAGATCCCGGCGTGGCTTACACGACCGCGACGACCATTGGTGGCGAAGAACAGCAGATCGCCCGGCTCAAGATTACCGCGCGAGACCAGAGGGGCATCCACGTTGATCATTTCGCGGGTGGAGCGCGGCAGATTCATGCCGGCTTCTTCGCGGAACAGATAACCGATGAAACCGCTGCAGTCGAAACCGGCTTCAGAGGTACCGCCGAAACGGTAACGGGTACCGATCAGGGACATGCCGCGTTCGAGGATGCTGTCGGCCAGAACCGGAAGCTCATAGGGCTTCTTGCCGTTGAAATCGGCGAGTTCTTTTTCGGTGGCCAGCTCTTCCTGGTAAATAACGGAAGACTGGGCAGTGGCAGAATTTTTAACCTGTTGAGGCTGCTCTTGAACTGGAGAATGAGCAGCGCAACCGAACAACAGGGTGACGAGTGCGAGAGGCACGAGGGGTGCGAAGCGATTTAGCATGGGCACGACCGTGGCTGAAGTTGTAAAGAAGCCGAGACTATGCCCGCTATCGGCCTCATTTGCAAATTCAATCGATCTTTTTGTGACTTCCCGGTTTCTCGTTTACATCTAAGCGCTTAAGCCCATTTGACTCGATACGCAGTCTGCACCCCGTGCGGAAAAGCGGATTTTCTGACGCCTGAAATATGTCGAAACCGCCTGAAACCTGCGGATTTCAAGGGCTGCACTACCAGCCGAGGGTTTCCTTCAGGAACGGAATGGTCAGCTTGCGTTGCGCCTGCAACGAAGCCTGATCCAGCTGTTCGAGCAGGTCGAACAATGCACTCATGCTGCGGGTGCCACGGGTCAGAATAAAGTGTCCGACTTCATCGGTCAGATGCAGACCGCGACGCGAAGCACGCAATTGCAGGGCACGCAATTTGTCTTCATCGGAAAGCGGGCGCATCTGGAAAATCAGCGCCAGCGTCAGACGCGATTTGAGGTCTGCCAGTTTCACCGGCAGCTCGCGGGGCGAGGTTGAAGCGGCAATCAGCAAGCGTCGACCGCTGTCGCGCAGACGGTTAAACAGATGAAACATCGCCTCTTCCCAGTCCGGCTTGCCGGCAATCACCTGCAAGTCATCGAGACAGACCAGTTCATACTGTTCAAGGTTGTCGAGAATTTCGATGCCGCGATCCATCAATTCGGCCAGCGGCAGGTACACCGCCGGCTCACCCATCTGCTCAAAACGCAGGCAAGCCGCCTGCAACAGATGCGTACGCCCTACCCCATGCTTGCCCCACAGGTAGATCAGGCTTTCGGTCCAGCCGGCGTCGGCTTCGCATAGGCGCTCGACATAGCCGAGTGCAGCGGCATTGGCGCCTGGGTAGTAGTTGATGAAGGTGGCGTCGTCACGCAGACGCACACCTAGGGGCAGCTGAATCGGTTTCATGCTGACTGAACAGTTCTCAAGGAACCGTTAGTGGCCTCTGTGTAAAGTTTGCGAAGTTTATACCCGTGAAGCTGAGCGCACAATGCGACAGACCTCAAGCAAAATCAAAGGTTTGCGTTAACACGCTGGTTTTATGACAGTTTCTCTGACGCGCTAGCGAACCAATCCTCCGCAAAACACGGGCCAACCCGGCACAATGCCGGGCCACCCGTGATCGGATTACAACTCGGGTTCATCTGCCCCGCTGTAGATATCCGAGTCCTTGTACAAATCGTGCACGTGACGCACCAGCACCATGATCACCGCCGCCACCGGTAGTGCCAGCAGCACACCGGTAAAGCCGAACAGCTCGCCGCCGGCCAGAATCGCGAAAATCACCGCCACCGGATGCAGACCGATCCGGTCACCCACCAGCAAAGGCGTCAGCACCATGCCTTCGAGCGCCTGCCCGACCATGAACACCGCCACGATTCCGATCATCGGATACAGATCACCACCGAACTGGAACAAACCGGCAATCAGCGCCGCGCCAATCCCGATCACGAAGCCCATGTACGGCACGATGGCCGCCAGACCGGCGATCAGGCCGATCAACAGCCCCAGTTCCAGCCCAACGATCATCAGACCTGCTGCGTAGATTACGCCCAGCGCCAGCATCACCAGCAACTGCCCGCGCACGAACGCGCCGAGCACCTCGTGGCACTCCCCCGCAAGCGAGACGATGGTTTCTTCACGATCACGCGGCAGCAGGCTGCGGATCTTGGCCATCATCACGTCCCAGTCACGCAGCAGGTAGAAACTCACCACCGGGATCAACACCAGATTCGCCAGCCAGCCGATCAGGGCCAGACTCGAGGCCGTGGCCTGACTCAGCACCACACCGACGATATCAGTGGTCTGCCCCATGTGCTCGCTGATCGCGGCCTTGACCTTGTCGAACTTCCAGAAGCCGTCCGACAGCCCCAGTTTCGACTGCGCCCAGGGCAGCGCCGTGTGCTGCAGCCAATCGAGCATCTGCGGCGCCAGTTCGTACAAGCGCAGCAACTGCTTGGCGAGCATCGGTACCAACACCAGCAACAATGTGGTGACAATCAGGGTGAACAAGGCAAACACTGCGATCACGCCCCAGGTTCGCGACAGGCCCAGCCGTTCCAGACGATCCACCAGCGGATCGAACAGGTACGCCAGCAGCAACGCCACCAGAAACGGCGTGAGGATCGGGTGCAGCAACCAGACAAACGCGCAAAGCAGGACTACCCCACCGAGCCAGAACCAACGCCGCGTATCGGCCATGTATCACTCCTGCTTCTATATAAGGAAAGACTTACCAGCGAAACCGCAACGAAGGCGCTATCGGTGCAGGCGCCGGAGCCGCAACAGGCGCCGCACCTGCGACGGCTGGCTGCGGCACTGGCACTGGCGTCGGAGCTTCGGCCGGCAACTCCTGCAACTTCGCCAGCGACAATTGCGCGCGCAACTGATCGGCACTGCCGTTGACCCGATACACGATGCGATCACCATCGACACTTTGCAGACGCACACCGAACGGTTCGAGTAACCGCAGCAGCGAGGCGTAATGCTCAAGATTCATACCCTGCACTTCCAGAGTCTGTTGACCCGAAGCGCCCAGGCCTGGCGACAAAGCGCGGCGCCAGACGCTCCGCTACCGCCAGCATCACCGCATCGGCCACGGCAGCCTGATCGGTGCCCTGCACACTGCCGGCCTCTTTCTGATCGCCCAGCCACAGATGCCACTTGGCCTGCCACTGCCCGCCCTCTTCGTGCGCATGCACCGCCAGCAAGGCATCTGCGCCGTAACGCTCCGAAGCGCCGCGCAATGGCGCGGGATCGGTGCCATCCAGCACCGGCGCGGTGGCCACCAGTTGCTCGCTCAGATCCGCCAGCGGCAAACGCAAGGGCAAACCACGATGCTGAGCCGCCGCACGCAGTGGTGCCGCCGCTGCCTGACCGTCGCCGACCAGGCTCGAACCTTCAGTCGAATCGTTCAGCCACCAACTCAGGATCGACGGCCGGCTCGCGCCCCACAGCGACAATCCCGCACGACGCAGCGCCTGCTCAGTGGTGGTCGGGTCGAAATCGACTTTCAGCACTTCCGGTGGCCCGGCATCAAAACCGAACTGACTGATGATCTGCTGCGGGTCTTTGCGAATCGTCGCCAACCCTGGATTTTGCACAGCCTTCGGGTCGCCGGTCAGGCGCAATACCAGCGTATCCAGCGCCGCCTGCGTGGCGCGATCACGCTCTTCCGGCGCCTGGCTGCTGACCGGCTGACGCACTTGATAGAGCCCCTTGAGGTTTTCGGCATGACTCGCCAGGCTGACCACGGACAAACAACCCACAACCAACAATTTACAAAAACGCATGGAAAATTCCCGTCGACAGGAGCGGCTGGAACAGGCCGCGTGAACCGGTTAAGCAAGGCTGTGACAATCTGCCATCGCAAAACATTCACACGGCGGCGGTAAGTTTTTGCACAGGGATAACGATAGACGGTTAATCGGTACACCTTATACAGGCAGCCACCCGGCACAATTGCAAAAAATTTCCGCTGATTATGCCCCTGCCCGTCGGCGCGAGGATGGCCGCTGCCCCTCAAGCCTGATAAAATCGCGCGCCTTCGCAGACCGGCAACAGCCGGGCACCCCGAAATTCGCGTGAGGCCATCGCCCTCTCGATTTCGATGTTCCCGCTGAACTCGGTCGTTACCCCTGAATCCCCTCCCCTAAAGGCCTGGATCATGAGCAAGCAACCCTCCCTGAGCTACAAGGACGCCGGTGTAGACATCGACGCCGGTGAAGCATTGGTCGAACGCATCAAGAGCGTCGCCAAGCGCACTGCGCGCCCGGAAGTCATGGGCGGCCTGGGCGGTTTCGGCGCCCTCTGCGAAATCCCGGCCGGCTACAAGCAGCCTGTGCTGGTTTCCGGCACCGATGGCGTTGGCACCAAGCTGCGCCTGGCGCTGAACCTGAACAAGCACGACAGCATCGGCCAGGACCTGGTCGCCATGTGCGTCAACGATCTGGTGGTGTGCGGCGCTGAACCGCTGTTCTTTCTTGACTACTACGCCACCGGCAAGCTGAACGTAGACGTGGCCGCCACCGTCGTCACCGGTATCGGTGCAGGTTGCGAACTGGCTGGTTGCTCTCTGGTTGGCGGCGAAACCGCTGAAATGCCTGGCATGTATGAAGGCGAAGACTACGACCTGGCCGGCTTCTGCGTCGGCGTCGTGGAAAAAGCCGACATCATCGACGGCTCGAAAGTCGCCACCGGCGACGCGCTGATCGCCCTGCCATCGTCCGGCCCGCACTCCAACGGCTACTCGCTGATCCGCAAGATCATCGAAGTGTCCGGCGCCGACATCGAAACCGTTCAGCTCGACGGCAAGCCGCTGACCGACCTGCTGATGGCCCCGACCCGCATCTACGTGAAGCCGCTGCTCAAGCTGATCAAGGACACCGGCGCAGTCAAGGCCATGGCCCACATCACCGGTGGCGGCCTGCTGGACAACATCCCGCGTGTTCTGCCAAAAGGCGCTCAGGCCGTGGTTGACGTGGCCAGCTGGACTCGCCCGGCGGTCTTCGACTGGCTGCAGGAGAAAGGCAACGTTGACGAGACCGAGATGCACCGCGTATTGAACTGCGGCGTTGGCATGGTCATCTGCGTGGCTCAGGAACACGTTGAAGTCGCCCTCAACACCTTGCGTGACGCTGGTGAGCAGCCTTGGGTCATCGGCCAGATCGCTGCCGCTGCCGAAGGCGCTGCTCAAGTCGAGCTGAAAAACCTCAAGGCTCACTGATGTCCCAGACCTGTGATGTCGTGGTGCTGTTGTCCGGCACCGGCAGTAACTTGCAGGCTCTGATCGACAGCACGCGGACCGGCGACAGCCCGGTCCGCATCGCCGCGGTGATTTCCAACCGCGCCGACGCCTACGGCCTGCAACGCGCCAGTGACGCGGGTATCGCCACCCGCTCGCTGGATCACAAGGCCTTCGAAGGTCGCGAGGCCTTCGATGCGGCCCTGATCGAACTGATCGACGAATTCAACCCAAAACTCGTGGTGCTGGCCGGCTTCATGCGCATTCTCAGCGCTGATTTCGTGCGTCACTACCAGGGTCGCCTGCTCAATATCCACCCGTCGCTGCTGCCCAAATACAAAGGGTTACACACTCATCAGCGGGCGCTCGAGGCCGGCGACGCGGAACACGGCTGCTCCGTGCACTTCGTCACCGAGGAACTCGATGGGGGACCACTGGTCGTACAGGCAGTAATACCGGTAGAGTTGCACGACACGCCGCAGACACTTGCGCAGCGAGTGCATGTCCAGGAACACCTGATCTACCCGATGGCTGTACGCTGGTTTGCCGAAGGCCGACTGGCACTCGGTGAGCAAGGTGCTTTACTGGATGGCCAGTTACTCGCGGCCAGCGGCCACTTGATTCGACACTAGGAGATTTTATGCGTCGCGCCCTGCTCTTCGCTTGTGCTCTGCTCGCCCTGCCCTTCGCGCAGGCGGCAGACCTTCAACCGTTCTCCGCGAGCTACACCGCCGACTGGAAACAGTTGCCCATGAGTGGCACCGCCGAACGCAGCCTGACCAAGGAAGCCAACGGCGTCTGGAAACTCAGCTTCAAGGCGTCGATGATGATCGCCAGCCTGACTGAAGAAAGCACCCTGACCCTGGACAAGGACACCCTGCTGCCGCAGTCCTACCACTTCGAACGTGGCGGTCTGGGCAAGGCGAAAAAGGCTGACCTGGACTTCGACTGGAACAGCAAGATGGTCACCGGCACCGACCGTGGCGACGCGGTGAAAATCCCGCTGAACCGTGGCATGGTCGACAAGTCGACCTATCAACTGGCGCTGCAGCACGACGTCGCCTCCGGCAAGAAGACCATGAGCTACCAGGTGGTCGATGACGGTGAAGTCGATACGTATGACTTCCGTGTACTGGGTGCCGAGAAAGTCGACACCAAGGCCGGCAAGATCGATGCAATCAAGGTCGAGCGCGTGCGCGATCCGACACAAAGCAAGCGCACCACCGTGCTGTGGTTCGCCAAGGATTGGGATTACCTGCTGGTCCGCCTGCAACAGGTTGAAACCGACGGCAAGGAGTACAACATCATGCTCCAGGACGGCACGGTCAACGGCAAAACCGTTAAGGGCAGCTGATCCACCGCTACAACAAAAAGCCCCGCAGATGCGGGGCTTTTTTGTGCCTGCAGTTTTCGCGACGACACATATCCCCTGTGGGAGCG
>NZ_JABULD010000053.1:0-7105 GCF_014060985.1 Pseudomonas sp. MD195_PC81_125 | reverse complement strand
CAGCTCCAGCCGAAGCCGAAACCGAAGGTCCAGCCGGTCCAGGGTGTGTAGCGAATCGCGACGCCGAAACCGTAGGTCACGGGCGGCCCATACCAGACACTGCCGACCCACGGCGTGTACGGATATCCGGTGCCGTAAACCACCACACCCGTGGCCGGATCCAGGTTCGACCCTTGATAGCCCGGGGTGTAGCCAACCACCACCGTGTCACCGCTGGACTCATAGACTTTGACGTAAGTGAGGTAATGCATCGGTGAACTCGGCGGGATGGAATAGATCACCGACGGTACCGAACTGGCGACGACCCACGGTCCGCTGACTGTCGTTGCGGTGAACCAGATGCCGTTCTCCACGGCATACCAGCTGTTGTCGTCGACACGAATGATCGGCGTCGCGCTGTTGACCACATATTGCAGCGACGTGGTGTTGATCGGTTTGAGTTGCGGCTCGCCGTCGAACTGCGGCGCGGTCATTTTCACTGCACTTTTCTTGATCGCCGAGGTTTGCGGGATGGTGGCGGCAATCGCGGCTTCCTTGGCCTGCGGCGTACCGGCGACGGAGGCCTTGACGTTCTCTTTCGGGCTGTCGTCGGGGATGTTGGCGAAGTCGGTAGGCAATTTGTCCGCCGGGGTAAACGTCCACGGCCCGTTCATGTCGGCGGCCCGGAACCAGCGTCCGGAAATCAGCACGTAGCTGTTCTGGTCGCCGATTTCCTTGAAGATGTGCCCGGTGGTGTTGCTCACGTAGAGCAGGCTGGTGCCCTGGATCGGCGACCACTGCGCAGCCCCGTCGGTAACGATCAGCTCGGTGGGGGTGGTGGCGATGAAGATTTTCGGCTGCGGCGGTTTGGCCAGATTTGGCACCTTGTCTTTCGGATCACTCTGCCCGGTCAGCAGATCGACCTGGCGGCTCTGGATCGCCGCCTGTTTGGCCTTCTCCAGATCGGCAGGCGGTGCGGTCAGACGGGTGTACTCGCCGCTGAGGTTGTCAGCGACCATCCAGCCATCAAACACATGCAAGTAGTGCTTGCCCTCGGCGTCCTTGAGCAATAACGGGCGGGTGTTGATCACCCGCTGCAACCCGGTGCCCTCGACCGCGCGATACGCCGCGTCGCCATCAATATAGACAAGCAGGGCGGGGACGTCGGAACTGATGATCGCCGGCGGGGTATTTTCCAACGGTGCGCTGTCGGCTTTCTGCTCTGCCGACAGCACACCGACGGCGGCCTCGAGTTGATCGAGGGAAATGGTCTTCTTGCGGCTCTGGGCATCCTTTTGCAGTGCCGCGAGCCAGACATCCGCCTGGCTGGTATCGGCGGGGAAGTCGGCCTTGATGATCTTGTATTGATCCAGTGCGACCCAGCGCGTGGCCTTGTCGACCAGCGTGTGCGCACTGAACTGGACAATGCCGTAAGTGGGTTTGCCGTCGGCGCCGGTGGCTTCGACCGCCGCCCGGGCATTGAGTGTGTAGCCATCCCAGCTGTCGAGTTGCGGCTGGTACACGGTCAGCCTGGCCTTGCCGCTGGTGATCACTTGCGGCCACGTCGGCGCGCCGGGGGCGGCGTCGGCAGCCGCGGGTTTGTCGGCAGTGGCCGGGGCGGCCCACGGGTTGCCGGCGGTCAGCAGGCACAGCATCAGGATTGCAAGCCATGAGCGCGGGTAAGGCATTGTCAGCTCCATCGACAGGGGCCGCTTTCAGCAGGAGGGCAACGAAAGCACGACCGTCGAAAAAGCATAGTCGCCCGCTATGGAATCACTGGGCGGATTTGCGAATTGGCGCAAAGTCGGGTGGGGCAATGTGTTGCTTTGTGTTATTTCAAGGCGCGAGGATTTGAATCCACTGAGTGAGAGGCAGCCATGTTCAACGGCATTTTGATCGACAAAGACGACAGCGATTACCGCGCCAGCCTGCAGCAGATCGATGAAGCGCAGTTGCCCGAAGGCGACGTAACGGTGCGGGTGGCGTACAGCACGCTGAACTTCAAGGATGGTCTGGCGATTACCGGCAGCAGCCCGGTGGTACGCCAGTTTCCGATGGTGCCTGGGATCGACCTGGCGGGCACGGTCGAGGTCAGCTCGCATCCTGACTACAAGGTTGGTGATCAGGTGCTGCTCAATGGCTGGGGCGTGGGCGAAAGTCACTGGGGTGGCCTGGCACAGAAGGCGCGCCTCCGTGGCGACTGGCTGATTCCCTTGCCCGAGGCCTTCAGCGCCGCGCAAGCGATGGCCATCGGTACCGCCGGCTACACGGCGATGCTGTGCATTCTGGCGCTGGAGCGCAACGGCGTGACGCCGGATCAGGGCGAAGTGCTGGTGACCGGCGCCAACGGAGGGGTGGGCAGTTTTCGCCATCGCCTTGCTCAGCAAACTCGGGTATCGCGTGGTGGCATCCACCGGCCGGGTGTCCGAGCATGAGTACCTGAAGCAACTGGGCGCCAGCGAGATCATCGACCGCGCAACCTTGTCGGAACCGGGCAAACCGCTGGCCAGGGAACGCTGGGCCGGCGTGATCGACTCGGTCGGCAGCCACACCTTGGCCAACGCCTGTGCCAGTACCCGCGCCGAAGGCACGGGTGGCGGCCTGCGGTCTGGCCCAGGGTATGGATTTTCCTGCGTCGGTGGCGCCGTTCATTCTGCGCGGCGTGACCCTGGCGGGCATCAACAGCGTGACCCAACCCAAGGCCCGGCGGATCGAGGCCTGGAAACGTCTGGCCAAGGATCTGGACTTCGCCTTGTTGCCTTTGATCAGCCACGAAATCGCCCTGAGCGAAGCCATCGACGCGGCACCCAAATTGCTCGCCGGACAGCTGCGCGGCAGGGTTGTGGTCGACGTCAATCGCTGACAGAGTAAGCGCCATTGCGGCCCTGTGTGGCCGCACTTCTATTACAGGGAGCGGTATTTTCGATGGATTTGAAACGACAGCAAATCGACGCCTTCACCGTGGCCGGCCTGCGTGTGCGCACGACCAACGCCGCAGAGCACCAGCCCCAGAGCGCAAAGATCGGCCCGATGTGGGGCCGGTTTTTCAGTGAAGAACAGGCCGAGAGTATTCCCGGCAAGATCCCGGGCTCTGCAATTTATGGTGTGTATTCGGCCTATGAATCCGACGCCTCGGGTGCATTCGATGTCACCGCGGGGGTCGCGGTCAATGCACAACCCAAAGGCTATGAGACCGTACAGATCGAAGCCGGCGAATATCTGGTGTTCGAGGCGCAGGGGCCGTTGCCTGACGCGGTCATTGCGACCTGGGGACGGATCTGGACTTTCTTTGAGGAGAACCCTCAGATTCAGCGTCGCTATGCCACCGACTACGAGGCCTATACCGGCCCCGAGTCCGTGGCGGTCTGCATCGGGATTCGCTAAGGCTGGGTTTCGCGATCCAGCAACTGGCGCTTGCGCTCCACACCCCCAGCGATACCCCGAGAGATTGCCATCGCTGCGCACCACGCGGTGGCAAGGAATTGCCACGGCCAGACGGTTGGCGCCGCAGGCTTGCGCCACCGCGCGCATGGACGTCGGCGCGCCAATGCGTTGGGCGATTTCGGCGTAACTGGCGGTGCGACCCACCGGGATTTCCCGCAACGCCTGCCAGACGCGCTCCTGAAACGCGGTGCCGCGCACATCCAGTGGCAAGTCGAGGCCCAGTGCCGGGGCTTCGATGAAGCCCACCACTTTGGCAATCAACTGTTCGAACCCGGCGTCGGCGCCAATCAGGTTGGCCTGACGGAACTGATCCTGCAGATCACACACCAGTTGGTGCGGATCGTCGCCCAACAGGATCGCGCACACCCCGCGTTCGCTTTGCGCCACCAGAATCGCCCCGAGCGAACATTGGCCAACGGCAAAGCGTATGTCGTTATTGCGCCCGGCAGCGCGATAGTCACCGGGCTTCATGCCCAGCAGCTTGTCGGCCGATTCGTAAAAGCGGCTGTTGGAATTGAAGCCGGCGTCGTACAGCGCATCGGTCACCGAACCGCCATTCGCGAGCCGTTCCCGCACCCGGCGCGAGCGATGCGCCGCCGCGTAACCCTTTGGCGTCAGACCGGTAGCGGCCTTGAATACGCGATGAAAATGGAAGGGGCTGAGGCCGGCGGTCGCGGCGAGCTGGTTAAGCGCCGGCGCAGTTTCGCAGGTTTCGATCTGCCGGCAGGCCAGCGCCACCGTCGCGGCATGTTGGGCGGCGACGTCGGTCTGATCCTTGCGAGTGCGTTTGCTCGGACGATAACCCGCCGCCTCGGCTGCTTCGGCGCTGTCGAAAAATTCGACATTTTGCGGCTTGGGCAATCGCGAAAGGCTGCTCGGGCGGCAATAGATACCGGTGGTTTTCACCGCGTAGACAAACTGCCCGTCGGCTCGCGGATCCCGCGCGATCACGGCGGCCCAGCGTGGATCGGTTTCAACATTGATGATCGGCGAAAGCTTTTTCATGACGAGTAGTCCGTTGACCTGTTTGATTCAGGTTAACCAGCAGCAATGTGGGTAACACTCCGGGCCTTGCGGTCAAACTTTTCAGATCACCCGGCGACCCGGAAGGTCAGATTGATCCGCCGCTCGCCCAGACGCGGATGCTGGCCGGGCTTGATCGGCAGCACACCGTGAAAACGCAGGCGATCGACCCCGCCCCAGACCACCATGTCGCCGTGCAGCAGAGGAATGCGCTGGCTCTTGTCGCTGCGGACAAAACCACCGAACAGGAACATTGCCGGCAACCCCAAGGACAACGAAACGATCGGCGCCGCGTAGGCATGTTCGTCCTTGTCCTGGTGCAAAGACATCTTGGCGCCGGGGACGTATTGGTTGATCAGGCACGAATCGGCGTGAAATCCGGTAAATCCTGCGCGCAGTGCCGCTCTCTGTGCCAGTTCGAACAACACTTGGGGCATTGCCGGCCACGGTCTGCCGCTCAGCGGATCCATGGTGCTGTAGCGATAACCGCTGCGATCGGTGATCCAGCCCAGCGCTCCGCAGCTGCTGGTGCCCACCGACATGCTGAAACCGCCCGGGGTCATCATGTGACGCAATGGCGCTGCGGTGAGAACGCCGTCCAGCGCTGGCAACAGTTGATCGATCATCGGCAGGGCGAAACCGCGCAAAACCCACGATTGTTCACCGATTTGCTCGGCGCGGGGTTGTTGCTCGGGTTCGTGGTCGGCGAACAGGTCGAAGTGGCTCGGTTGCATGCTGCTCATACTGCGTCGTGGAAGATGATGCCCAGAGTATGCCGGTTTCCGCTGTGCAGGCGACTGACGCCATGACGCATGGTCACTCGATAATCGCCACGTGTGCCGCTGACCGGGCGCTGGTTGACCGCGAATATAACCGCGTCACCCTTTTGCAGATCCACGACGTGTGGTCGGGACTGCAGGCGTGGACGCTGCTCGGTCAGGACGAACTGTCCACCGGTAAAATCCTCTCCGGGCTGCGACAGAAGAATCGCCACTTGCAGTGGGAAAACCAGTTCTCCGTACAGATCCTGATGCAGGCAGTTGTAGTCCTGCGGGCCGTATTGCAACAGCAAGGGTGTGGGCCGCAGTTGGCCGGCATCGTGACAGCGCTGCACAAACCCGGCATGGGTTGCGGGAAAGCGTACAGGCACATTCATGCGTTCGTACCAGCGGTTGGCCAGCGGCACCAGGCGCGAGTAAAGCGCAGTGCGCAGACGTTCGATGGTTGTCGGCAGGGGATAGCTGAAGTACTTGTATTCCCCGCGACCGAAACCGTGGCGAGCCATGATGACCTGGGAACGAAACGGTTCGGTCTGCGAATACAGGGCGCTCAAGCGCTCACAGGTTTGCGCCGACAGCAGTGAGCGGACGATGGCATAGCCATATTGATCCAGATGCTGTTCGAGGCTCGCCCAATCGAGCGCATCCAGCCGAGACGGGGACATTGACATTCTGACTCCTGAACCCTTTGGTCGAGGCTGTCAGTCTGGGCAAATCCCGGCGGCAGAACACTCTGCCGCTTGCGGTCGAATCCGGGGTGTTGCGTTACAGGGCTTTGCTGACGGCGATATCGCTGATCACATCTTCGGTCTGGCCGTGGATGGCATCCAGTGCAGCCCTGGCTTCTTCCACGGTGCCGTTTTGCAGTTGCGCGAACTCGAAGCGGCGCTCGCCGTTGAGCTTGTATTTGATGACGTATTTGGTCGTTTGGGCCACGGTCATGCTTACCTTGCGTTGGGGCGACTCAGCTCAGTTTGGAGCTGGAGCGGCGGATGATCTTGATCGAGTGGGTCAGGGTCGGTTTGCGCGTGACGCTGATGGCGCGCCGGCTGACGGTGTCGATGGTGATGTTCCAGAAACCGGTGCTCGGCGCGGTGATGCGCGCCGGAAACGTGTCGAAAGCGCCGCCGTGGTAGGTGTGGCGGCCGCCGTTCTTGAACGCACGGAAGTTGGCGTCGTTCATCAAGCGGATGTTGCAGGTTTGCGAGCATTGGATGACGACAATGTCGTCTTCGTTGAGGTGCTCGCGCTGGTGAATGAATTTCATGGGCGCCTCCAGAAGGGCTTTTTCTACTAAATCAAAACGATAGCATGTGCGATTGGCGCAGTTTATCAGCCCGAACGGGTTATTATCCCGCCGTCGAGCGCTGCTTTGACAATTAAAAACGGTTATTCGCGATTCGCTGCGGGTTTAATGGAGTAAGCCTCGGAGAAAAATGGCATTACTGCTGTCCGAGGGTCTTTATGGGAGGTATTTGTATGAAGTGGGGTGTGGTGTGTCTGCCGTTGATGTTGGTCATGGGTGGTTGCGCGAGTGTTTCCGAAATCAATGAAACCTTGCCCACCATGAGCGTGATTTCCGGCAAGAAACCCCATGAGTATGCGCAGTGCCTGGCGGACAAGCTGGCTAACAGTCGCGGCGCACTGCAGATGCAGCCGCACAAGGATGGCGTGCGGGTGATTGTTCCCGGGAAATTTTCCACTGGCGCGGCAGCGGTGTTTGATATCGACGACCGTTCCGGCGGCAGCAGCATCAAGTTGCATGAGCGCATGTCCAATGTGCCGATTCGTCCTCGCGACGTGCAAAAACGCCGCCAATGCCTGCATTTCCGGCTGATAGAATAGCGGCCATCAGCACCAATGCCGCCACAGTCATGCTG
>NZ_JABULD010000498.1:0-15345 GCF_014060985.1 Pseudomonas sp. MD195_PC81_125 | reverse complement strand
CTTCGGCAGCTCCTACAGGGGGGATCGGGTTTATTCAGTTAGAGACCGGTCGGCTGTCAGGGACATCGCTGGCAAGCCAGCTCCCACAGTGGTGGAATTCAACCAATAGGCCGAGTGCCAGCTCGCCGAAAGCTTTTGATCTTGATCCACGGGCGACGTCGGAAGGCAGAGCGCAGGGATTGATCCGGGCGTGGGAGCGCAGCGACCGTTTGGCGAAGCCAAACACAGCGAGAGGAGGTGCAGCGAAGCAAACCGTAGACGCTGCGCCCGGATCGATCCCGGAGCGAAGGAACCCCGAGCCCCAGCGAGCGGGCCGAACGCAGGAGCAAGCGTTTTTTGGTTACTTTTTGGGGCGTTTGCCAAAAGTGACCCGCCGTAAGGGCGGAACCCCAAGCCGCCGTTACCGCAGCAACGGATATGTACCCACGGCCCAGATATACCGAGATAGACACCCCAACAAGAAAAACGATATTTCCGAACACACCCACATCCCCGCTAACCTGAAAAAACAACCACCTCAAAAATCCCGGGGACTCCATGGAAAGATTCACCCTGAAACCACTCCTGATCACTCTCGCACTAACCGCCATAGCCCCAATCGCAAACGCAGCAACAACCCTGGTCTACTGCTCCGAAGCCAGCCCCGCCGGCTTCGACCCCAGCCAATACACCAGCGGCACCGACTTCGATGCCTCCGCCGAAACCGTCTTCAACCGCCTCACCCAATTCCAGCGCGGCGGCACCGACATCGAACCCGGCCTGGCGACAAAATGGGACGTCTCCAACGACGGCCTGCAATACACCTTCCACCTGCGCCAAGGCGTGAAATTCCACACCACGGAATATTTCACCCCGACGCGCGACTTCAACGCCGACGACGTGCTGTTCACCTTCCAGCGCCTGCTCGACCCGGACAACGCCTTCCGCAAAGCCTACCCCGCCGAGTCCCCGTACTTCACCGACATGGGCCTGAACACCACGATCAAATCAGTGGAAAAACTCGACGACAACACCGTGCGCTTCAACCTGAACAACGTCGACGCCGCGTTCGTGCAAAACCTCGCCATGAGCTTCGCCTCGGTGCAATCGGCCGAATACGCCGCCCAACTGTTAAAGGAGGGCAAAGCCGCCGACCTCAATCAGAAACCGGTGGGCACCGGCCCGTTCGTGTTCAAGCGTTACCAGAAAGACGCGCAGATCCGCTACGCCGCGAACAAGGACTACTGGAAACCCGAGGACGTGAAAATCGACAACCTGGTGTTCTCGATTACCCCGGATGCCGCTGTCCGTCTGCAGAAGCTCAAGACCGGCGAATGCCAGGTCAGCGGCTACCCGCGCCCGGCCGACATCGAAGTGATGGAACAAGACCCGAACCTGCGCGTATTGAAGCAGGCCGGTTTCAACCTCGGCTTCCTCGCCTACAACACCACTCACCCGCCACTCGATCAGCTCAAGGTCCGTCAGGCGCTGGACATGGCCATCGACAAACCGGCGATCATCAAAGCCGTCTACCAGAGTGCCGGGCAACTGGCGCAGAACGCCTTGCCACCGGCGCAATGGTCGTATGACCCGAACATCAAGGACGCGCCGTACGACCCGGTGAAAGCCAAGGCGCTACTCAAGGAAGCCGGGGTTGCACCGGGTACCACCATCAATCTCTGGGCGATGACCGTGCAGCGCGCCTCCAACCCGAATGCGCGGATGTCAGCGCAGATGATCCAGCAGGATTGGGACAGGATCGGGATCAAGGCCAACATCGTCAGCTACGAATGGGGCGAATACATCAAGCGCGCTAAAAATGGCGAACACGACGCGATGATCTATGGTTGGACAGGAGACAACGGCGACCCGGACAACTGGCTCGGCGTGCTCTACAGCTGCGCGGCAGTCAAGGGCAGCAACTACGCCAAGTGGTGCGACCCGGCCTACGACAAATTGATTCAGCAGGCCAAGGTGTCCACGGATAAAGCGCAACGGGTAAAACTGTATCAACAGGCGCAACTGATCCTTAAACAGCAGGTGCCGATCACGCCCATTGCCAACTCCACGGTGTTCCAGCCGCTGCGCAAGGAAGTGAGCGACTTCAAGATCAGTCCGTTTGGCCTTACACCCTTCTACGGCGTGGGTATAAATAAGTAACACCAGGCCCCAAGGCGGCGCGCACAACGTGACCGGCGCACCGTTTTGGGGCTTCGTTTGCACCGTAAAAAAACGGCCGCAAACGGTCAAATGCGTCAACTCTTATACAAATGCGACATTAAGGTACGTTCGTGCCACGCTTTGAGGCCGGCAGTCGCTCTGGATCTTGCATTGGGTATGGCCCCTGCATAAGTATCCGCAGGCACGACTCACGAGGTCGTACCTCAATATTAAAAAATGACAACAAATCATGAGGCCAACATGCTTAAACACGCGGTCATTCCGTTTTTAGTCGGCGCAGGCTTGTTAGCCTCCGCACCTTTCGCATCCGCTGCGACTAACCTGGTGTTCTGCTCCGAAGGGAGCCCGGCCGGTTTTGATCCAGGCCAGTACACCACCGGAACCGACTTCGACGCCTCAGCCGAAACCATGTTCAACCGTCTGAGCCAGTTCGAGCGTGGCGGCACCGCCGTTATCCCGGGCCTGGCCACCAGCTGGGACATTTCCCCGGACGGCCTGAATTACACCTTCCACCTGCGTGAAGGCGTCAAGTTCCACACCACCCCGTATTTCAAGCCGACTCGTGAGTTCAACGCCGACGACGTGCTGTTCACCTTCAATCGCATGATTAACAAGGATGACCCGTTCCGTAAGGCCTACCCGACCGAATTCCCGTACTTCACCGACATGGGGATGGACACCAACATCACCAAGATCGATAAAGTCGACGACCACACCGTCAAGTTCACGCTGAAAGAAGTCGACGCCGCGTTCATCCAGAACATGGCCATGAGCTTCGCCTCGATCCAGTCCGCCGAGTACGCTGCCCAACTGCTCAAGGAAGGCAAGGCTGCCGACATCAACCAGAAGCCGATCGGCACTGGCCCGTTCGTGTTCAAGAGCTACCAGAAAGACTCGAACATCCGTTACACCGGCAACAAGGACTACTGGAAACCCGAGGACGTGAAGATCGACAACCTGATCTTCGCTATCACCACCGACCCGTCGGTGCGCATCCAGAAGCTGAAAAAGAACGAATGCCAGGTCACCCTGTTCCCGCGTCCGGCGGATCTCGCGGCGCTCAAGGCCGACAAGACCCTGAAGATGCCAGACCAGGCCGGTTTCAACCTGGGCTACATCGCTTACAACGTGATGGACAAGGTCAAGGGCAGCAACGAGCCTAACCCGCTGGCCGACCTCCGCGTGCGCCAGGCGCTGGACATGGCGGTGAACAAGCCGCAGATCATTGATTCGGTTTACCAGGGCGCCGGTCAGCTGGCCGTCAACGCCATGCCGCCGACCCAGTGGTCCTACGACACCACCATCAAGGACGCCAAATACGATCCTGAGAAAGCCAAACAGCTGCTCAAGGAAGCCGGCGTCAAGGAAGGGACCGAAATCGTTCTGTGGGCGATGCCGGTACAGCGTCCGTACAACCCGAACGCCAAGCTGATGGCTGAAATGCTCCAGTCCGACTGGAAGAAGATCGGCCTGAACGTGAAGATCACCAGCTACGAATGGGGCGAGTACATCAAGCGCTCCAAAGGTGGCGAGAACCAGGCCATGCTGATTGGCTGGAGCGGTGACAATGGTGATCCCGACAACTGGCTGAACGTGCTGTTCGGCTGCGACTCGCTCAACGGCAACAACTTCTCCAAGTGGTGCGACAAGAAGTACGACGGTCTCGTCAAAGATGCCAAGCGCACCACCGATCAGGCCAAGCGCACCGAACTGTACAAACAGGCGCAACACGTCCTCAAAGATGCTGTTCCCTACACACCTATCGCTCACTCGACGGTGTTCCAACCCATGCGCGCCAACGTGCAGGACTTCAAGATCAGCCCATTCGGCTTGAATTCCTTCTACGGCGTCAGCGTCAGCAATTAAGCCATCGCAGCGGCGACGTTCATGACGTCGCCGCTGCTTTAGCTGCCGGAAGTCAGGAATTTGCCTACAGCCAATTCCGTTGCGGATGACTGCAACGGCAGGGGATGTGTCGACTTTTCCTACGAGCATTCAGGCAATTACGCATTTACTGCCAGACCCACGGCCCCTACCGTCGGGTTCTGACCAGTTTCTGCGTGGGCCATCGGCTTGCTGTACGTACTGGATTGAGCTCAGTGCCACCTCAACTTCCCTGGACGGGATCGCGGTGCATTGAACAACACGACAAAAAGAGGGAGCGTCATGCGCCATACCTTGGTTTTTTCCGCATTGCTGGGCGCCGGCCTGTTGGCCGCCACGTCCGCCAGTTTTGCCGCCAGCAAGAGCCTGGTGTTCTGCTCCGAAGGCAGCCCGGCGGGTTTTGATACCGCGCAATACACGACGGCGACCGATAACGACGCCGCCGAGCCGCTGTACAACCGTCTGGTCGAGTTCGAAAAAGGCGCGACCAACGTCGTACCGGGACTGGCAACCCAGTGGGATATTTCCGAGGATGGACTCAAGTACACCTTTCACCTACGTGAAGGTGTGAAATTTCATACAACGCCGTACTTCAAACCGACGCGCGATTTCAACGCCGACGACGTGCTGTTCACGTTTAACCGCATGCTCGATCCCGCGCAGCCATTCCGTAAGGCTTATCCGACCGAATTCCCGTATTTCAACGGGATGAGCCTGAACAAGAACATCGCCAAGGTCGAAAAGACCGGGCCGCTGACCGTGGAGTTCACGCTCAACAGCGTCGACGCCGCGTTCATCCAGAACATTGCCATGAGCTTCGCCGCGATCCTGTCTGCCGAGTACGCCGACAAGTTGCTGGCCGAAGGCAAGCCGAGCGACATCAACCAGAAACCGATCGGGACCGGGCCGTTCGTGTTCAAGAGCTATCAGAAGGACTCGAACATCCGTTACACCGGCAACGAACATTACTGGGACCCGAGCCGGGTCAAGCTGAAGAATCTGATCTTCGCGATCAACACCGACGCTTCGGTGCGCGTGCAGAAGCTCAAGGCCGGCGAATGCCAGATCACCCTGCACCCGCGCCCTGCCGACGTTGAAGCGCTGAAGGCTGACCCGAAACTGCAGCTGATTTCCAAGCCCGGCTTCAACCTCGGTTACATTGCCTACAACGTCCGTCACAAGCCCTTCGACCAGCTCGAAGTGCGTCAGGCGCTGGACATGGCGGTGAATAAACAAGGGATTCTCAACGCTGTTTATCAAGGCGCCGGACAACTGGCGGTCAACGGCATGCCGCCGACCCAGTGGTCCTACGACGACAGCATCAAGGATGCCGCCTACAACCCGGAAAAAGCCAAAGAGCTGCTCAAGGCCGCCGGCGTCAAGGAAGGCACCGAGATCACCCTGTGGGCGATGCCGGTCCAGCGTCCGTACAACCCGAACGCCAAACTGATGGCCGAAATGCTCCAGGCTGACTGGGCGAAAATCGGTCTGAAAGTGAAGATCGTCAGCTACGAATGGGGCGAGTACATCAAGCGCACCAAGAATGGCGAGCACGACATCAGCCTGATTGGCTGGACCGGCGACAACGGGGATCCGGACAACTGGCTGGGCACCCTGTACAGCTGCGATGCCATCGGCGGCAACAACTACTCCATGTGGTGCGATCCGGCTTACGACAAGCTGATCAAAGAGGCCAAGGTCGTCACCGACCGCGACCAGCGCACCACGCTCTACAAACAGGCGCAGCAGTTGCTCAAGCAGCAAGTGCCGATCACGCCTGTCGCCCACTCGACGGTCAACCAGCCGTTAAGCGCCCGGGTTGAAGGCTTCAAGGTCAGCCCCTTCGGTCGCAATGTGTTCTCGGGCGTCAGTATCGATTAACCCAACCGATTAGCCGCAATGCTGAGGGGGCTGTCTATCCCCCTCACGCAAGCGCTTTGCCGAAATTCGCCGATCCGGCCTTTTGCAAACGTTTGCGATGTGTGAAATGAGTTCTAAACCAATAACCGGCCCCACCCAAAAAAGCCGGCATAAAAAGAAAGTAAAGGAGCTTCACCCATGAAACTGAGCAGCACCGCGATACTGGCCCTGGCCATCAGCAGCATCACCGCCACGGCCTATGCCGAGGAACAGAGCCAGGCGTTCACCCCGGTGACCGTCAACGAGAAAAGCGCCCAGGCTGATGCCACCGGCTTCCTCGAAGGTTCCACCATCAGCGGTACGACCCGTAACTGGTACGCCAACGAGCAACTCAAGCGCGGCGGCAAGTTCACTTATCGCAAGGACGGCGTTGCCACCCCGACGGATCGTCGTATCAACTGGGTGCAAGGCACCATCGTCAACTTCACTTCCGGCTTCACTCAGGGCACCGTGGGTGTCAGCACTGAAGTCGCGGCTTACAACGCTGTAGCGCTGGAGCGCGATCGCAAGAACCTGGCCTCCAACAACGGTGGCGCACCGGGGTCGCGTCCAGGCGCAGGCAACAACCGTACGCTGACCAAAGAAGGCGGCGACGCCGAAGGCCAGTGGAGCAAACTGGGACTGGCCAACGTCAAGTTCCGCGTGTCGAACACCACCCTGACCGCCGGTCGCCAGAACTTCAGCACCCCGATCGTGGACACCATCGGCAACCGTGCGCTGCCTTCGAGCTTCGAAGGCGTGAGCCTGCACAGCGAAGAACTGAACAACCTGTCGTTTGACGCCGGCAGCTTCGACCGCGTATCGCCACGTACCGAAGAAAGCCTGTCGAAATTCCGCTCCGAGTACACTAACAACAACGCCGAAACCGATCGCGTCAGCATCGTCGGCCTGAACTATCAGCCGCTGAAAAGCCTGAAGACCAGCCTGTACGCCTCCAAGGTTGAAGACTTCTGGAACCAGTACTACTTCGGCGCCACCCACGAACTGGGTGACAGCAATGTCGTCAGCCTGACCACGGGTCTGAACTACTACAAGACCGTCGATACCGGCAAAAAAGAGATGGGCGAAATCGACAACGACACCTACTCGCTGTCGTTCGGCCTGACTCACCAGGCTCATAGCCTGACCTTCTCGTACCAGGAAATTAACGGTAACGAGTACTTCGACTACCTGCACGAAACCAACGGCATCTACCTGGCCAACTCCCTGCTGTCCGACTTCAACGGCCCGAACGAGAAATCCTTCCAGGTCGCCTACGGTCTGAACATGGCCGAATATGGCGTGCCAGGCCTGAAGTTCAACATCTACCAGGCTCGCGGCTGGGGTATCGACGGCACTCACTACACCGGCACTGCCTATGACGTACGCAACATGGACGGCGAGCACCACTACGAATACGGCATCGGTGCAACCTACGCCGTACAGAGCGGCCCGCTCAAGGCGACCACCATCCGTGGCACCTACACCGCTCACCGCGCCAGCGAAAACCAGGCTGACGGCAGCATCAACGAGTTCCGTCTCGTGACCACGATTCCATTCAACATCCTGTAAAAACCGCCGACCGACGGCTGACTCATGACGAGTCGGCCGTTCGGTTTTTTGTCTTCAACCGATTGCAGAGGGTTATCGATGAAAATGCTTCCCCTACGTGCGGCCGTCACGGCTGTGTTGTTGAGCGCCGCCATCGGCGTCTCGGCCAAACCCTTGGTGGTCTGCACCGAAGCCAGCCCGGAAGGCTTCGATATGGTCCAGTACACAACTGCAGTCACTGCCGATGCGGTGGCCGAAACGATCTTCAACCGTCTGGCGGACTTCAAGCCCGGCACCACCGAAGTGATTCCGGCACTGGCCGAATCCTGGGACATCAGTGAAGACGGCCTGACTTACACGTTCCACCTGCGCAAAGGCGTCAAGTTTCACACCACCGAATACTTCAAGCCGACCCGTGACATGAACGCCGACGACGTGGTCTGGAGCTTCCAGCGTCAGCTGGACCCGAATCACCCGTGGCACAAACTGTCGAGCGTGGGCTTCCCGTACTTTGAAAGCATGGGCTTCAAGGAACTGCTCAAAAGCGTCGAAAAAGTCGACGACAACACGGTCAAGTTCACCCTGACCCGCCGCGAAGCGCCGTTCCTGGCCGACATCGCCATGGCGTTCTCCTCGATCTACCCGGCCGAATACGCCGACCAGTTGCTCAAGTCCGGCAAGACCGCCGACCTCAACAACAAGCCAGTCGGCACTGGCCCGTTCATCTTCCAGCGTTACGCCAAGGATGCGCAGGTGCGTTTCAAGGCCAACCCGGACTACTTCCGTGGCAAGCCACCGGCTGATGCGTTGATCCTGGCAATCGCCACCGACAACAACGTGCGCCTGCAGAAGCTCAAGGCCAACGAGTGCCAGATCGCGCTGTATCCGAAGCCGGATGACATTCCGAGCATCAAGAAAGACAGCAACCTGAAGGTCGATGAGCTGGACGCGATGACCGTCTCGTACATCGCCATGAACACTCAGCACAAATACATGAGCGACGTGCGTGTCCGCAAAGCGATCGACATCGCTTTCGACAAGGAAGCCTACGTCAACGCCCTGTTCGGCAAAGGCAACGCGACCGTAGCGGTCAACCCCTACCCGCCGACCCTGCTGGGCTACAACCACGACCTGAAGAACCCGCCACGTGACCTCGACAAGGCCCGCGCCTTGCTCAAGGAAGCCGGGGTCCCGGAAGGCACCGTGTTTACTCTGTTTACCCCGTAACGGCGGCGGCCCGACCAACCCCAATCCGATGCTCGGCGCACAGATGATGCAGGCCGACCTGGCGAAAGTCGGGATCAAGGTCGACATCCGTGTGATGGAATGGGGCGAGATGCTCAAGCGCGCCAAGGCCGGCGAACACGATATGGTGTCGGCCGGATGGGCGGGCGACAACGGCGACCCGGATAACTTCCTGACGCCTATGCTCAGTTGCGAAGCGGCCAAGAACGGCGAAAACTACGCGCGCTGGTGCAACGAGAAATTCCAGGCACTGCTCGACGAAGCACGGGCTAAAGTAGATCCGGCCGAACGCGCAAAGCTCTACGAACAGGCTCAGGTGCTGTTTAATCAGGACCAACCGTGGATCAGCATGGCCCACACCCGTATGTTTACCGCAATGCGCAATAACGTAGAGGGTTACCACATCAGCCCTCTGACCACGAATAACTTCGCCACCACCCAGGTGAAGTAGATAAGAAACTCCCGGCCTCCCTGACCCCAGGGTCGCCGGGCACGCCTAACCGGCTGATGAGGTACCACACAAGATGTTTAGTTTTATTGCCCGCCGACTGGGGTTGTTGATCCCCACGTTTTTCGGCATCACCCTGCTGACTTTCGCGTTGATTCGCATGATTCCCGGCGACCCCGTGGAAGTGATGATGGGCGAACGTCGGGTCGACCCCGAAATGCACGCTCAGGCAATGGAACGCCTTGGTCTGAACAAACCGCTGTATGCCCAGTACCTGGACTACATCGGCAAACTGGCCCACGGCGATCTCGGCGAATCCCTGCGTACGCGTGAGAGCGTATGGACCGAGTTCACCTCCCTCTTCCCGGCGACCCTGGAACTGTCCATGGCCGCCCTGCTGTTCGCCGGTATTCTCGGTCTTCTGGCCGGGGTGATCGCGGCCCTCAAGCGAGGCTCCCTGTTCGACCATGGGGTGATGGGCATCTCCCTGGCGGGGTATTCGATGCCGATCTTCTGGTGGGGCCTGATCCTGATCATGTTCTTCTCGGTGAGCCTGGGCTGGACCCCGGTATCCGGGCGGATCGACCTGCTCTACGACATCGAGCCGCGCACCGGTTTCATGCTGATCGACACGCTGCTGGCCGATGACACGGGCGCGTTCTTCGATGCCCTGCATCACCTGATCCTGCCGGCCATCGTGCTCGGCACCATTCCACTGGCGGTGATCGCGCGGATGACCCGTTCGTCGATGCTCGAAGTGCTGCGTGAAGACTACATCCGCACCGCCAAGGCCAAAGGCCTGTCGCCGTCGCGCGTGGTGTTCGTGCACGGCCTGCGTAACGCGCTGATCCCCGTCCTGACCGTGGTCGGCCTGCAAGTCGGTACCCTGCTGGCCGGCGCGGTCCTGACCGAAACCATCTTCTCCTGGCCCGGCATCGGTAAATGGCTGATCGAAGCCATCGGCGCCCGGGACTACCCGGTTGTGCAAAACGGCATCCTGTTAATCGCCTGCCTGGTGATTCTGGTCAACTTCGTAGTGGACATCCTCTACGGCTTTGCCAACCCACGCATCCGTCATCAGCGCTGAGGTCCATACCATGAGCACTCCAACATCCTCAGTAGCCACTTCCGCCCCAAGCGCGGATCAAAGCCTGCTGTATCCGTCACCGTACAAAGAATTCTGGCAAGCCTTCGCGAAGAACAAGGGCGCGGTTGCCGGCCTGCTGTTCATGCTGCTGGTGATTTTCTGCGCGATCTTCGCGCCGTGGGTCGCCCCGCATAACCCGAGCGAGCAATACCGGGACTTCCTGCTGACGCCACCGGCGTGGCTCGAAGGCGGGCAAATGCAGTTCCTGCTCGGCACCGATGAACTGGGCCGCGACTTGCTGTCGCGGCTGATCCAGGGTTCGCGCCTGTCGCTGCTGATCGGTCTGTCGTCGGTGGTGATGTCGTTGATCCCGGGGATCCTGCTGGGTCTGTTCGCCGGTTTCTTCCCGAAGATGATCGGCCCGACCATCATGCGTCTGATGGACATCATGCTGGCCCTGCCGTCCCTGCTGCTGGCGGTGGCGATTGTCGCCATCCTCGGCCCTGGCCTGATCAACACCGTGATCGCCATCGCCGTGGTTTCGCTGCCGTCCTACGTGCGTCTGACCCGTGCCGCCGTGATGGGCGAACTGAACCGCGACTACGTCACCGCCGCGCGCCTGGCCGGTGCCGGTCTGCCGCGCCTGATGTTCATCACCGTGCTGCCCAACTGCATGGCACCGCTGATCGTACAGGCCACCCTGAGTTTCTCTTCGGCGATTCTCGACGCGGCGGCGCTGGGCTTCCTCGGCCTTGGCGTACAACCGCCAACCCCTGAGTGGGGCACCATGCTGGCCTCGGCCCGCGACTACATCGAACGTGCCTGGTGGGTGGTGAGTCTGCCTGGTTTGACCATTTTGCTCAGCGTGCTGGCAATCAACTTGATGGGCGACGGTCTGCGCGATGCGCTGGACCCGAAACTCAAGAACGCCGCCTGAGGAGATTCCCATGTCACTGCTAGAAATCAAGAATCTCAACGTCCGCTTCGGCGACAAGAACGCGACGCCCGTGGTCGATGGCCTCGACCTGAAAGTCGACAAGGGCGAAGTCCTGGCCATCGTTGGCGAGTCGGGATCGGGTAAATCCGTGACCATGATGGCGCTGATGGGGCTGATCGAGCATCCCGGCATCGTCACTGCCGACTCGCTCAGCTTCGACGGCAAAGACATGCTCAAGCTGAGCAATCGTCAGCGTCGGCAAATCGTCGGCAAAGACCTGTCGATGGTGTTCCAGGATCCGATGACCGCGCTCAACCCGAGCTACACCGTCGGTTTCCAGATCGAAGAAGTGCTGCGCCTGCACCTGAAAATGTCCGGCAAGCAAGCGCGCAAACGCGCCATCGAACTGCTGGAGAAAGTGGAAATTCCGGGCGCCGCCAGCCGCATGGACGCCTACCCGCACCAACTGTCCGGCGGCATGAGCCAGCGTGTGGCAATTGCCATGGCGATTGCCGGCGAGCCGAAACTGCTGATCGCCGACGAACCGACCACGGCGCTGGACGTGACGATTCAGGCGCAGATCATGGATCTGCTGCTGGCGTTGCAGAAAGAACAGAACATGGGCCTGGTGCTGATCACTCACGACCTCGCGGTCGTGGCCGAAACCGCCCAGCGCGTCTGTGTGATGTACGCAGGCCAAGCGGTAGAAGTCGGTCAGGTGCCGCAACTGTTCGACATCCCGGCACACCCTTACAGCGAAGCGCTGCTCAAGGCGATTCCCGAGCACAGTCTGGGCGCCGAGCGCCTGTCGACCCTGCCGGGCATCGTTCCAGGCCGCTACGACCGTCCGCAGGGTTGCCTGCTGTCGCCGCGCTGCCCGTACGTGCAGGACAGCTGCCGCGTGCAGCGTCCAGCCCTTGATCCGAAAGCCAACAGCCTCGCCCGTTGCTTCTACCCGCTGAACCAGGAGGTGGCGTAATGGCCGTCGTACTTACCGCCCGCGACCTGACCCGTCACTACGAAGTCTCCCGTGGCCTGTTCAAGGGCCACGCGACCGTGCGCGCCCTCAACGGCGTGTCGTTCGAGCTCGAAGCCGGCAAGACGCTCGCCGTGGTGGGCGAATCGGGCTGCGGCAAATCCACCCTCGCCCGTCGCCCTGACCCTGATTGAAGAGCCGTCTTCCGGCTCGCTGAAAATTGCCGGGCAAGAAGTCGCCGGCGCCGACAAGGCCCAGCGCAAGCAACTGCGCAAAGACGTGCAGATGGTGTTTCAGAGCCCGTACGCGTCGTTGAACCCGCGGCAGAAAATCGGTGATCAATTGGCCGAGCCACTGCTGATCAACACCAACCTGAGTGCTACCGAGCGTCGCGAGAAGGTCCAGGCGATGATGAAGCAGGTCGGCTTGCGTCCCGAGCACTACCAGCGCTATCCGCACATGTTCTCTGGCGGTCAGCGTCAGCGTATTGCCCTGGCGCGGGCGATGATGCTGCAACCGAAAGTGCTGGTGGCGGACGAACCGACCTCGGCGCTCGACGTATCGATTCAAGCGCAGGTGCTGAACCTGTTCATGGACCTGCAGCAGGAGTTCAACACCGCCTACGTGTTCATCTCGCACAACCTGGCGGTGGTGCGGCATGTCGCCGACTCGGTGCTGGTGATGTACCTCGGCCGTCCGGTGGAAATGGGCCCGAAAGAGGACATCTACACCCGGCCTCTGCACCCTTACACCCAGGCCTTGTTGTCGGCGACACCCACGATCCACCCGGATCCCGACAAGCCGAAAATCAAGATTGTCGGCGAACTGCCTAACCCGCTGAACCCGCCACCGGGCTGTGCGTTCCACAAGCGCTGCCCGTACGCGACCGAGCGTTGCAGCAGCGAAGAGCCGGCCCTGCGCCAGCTCGACAACCGGCAGGTGGCTTGCCATTACGCCGAACAGTTCCTCGATGGCGCGGCGTAAGCAAAACCGGAGACCGCCACTCAACCTGTAGGAGCTGTCGAGTGAAACGAGGCTGCGATCTGTTGATTTTCAGCATCAGGATCAAAAGATCGCAGCGTGCGACAGCTCCTGCAGGAATCGTGTTTATCCGGAAATAGTGTGTTAACCCAAACCTCTTCTCCCCCGATTGCGCATCAGTCGGGGAAGAAGGGGTTTTCTTTTACCGGCGCTTTACGACTGGCTGTCGCCTTCGTCATCGTCAGTGTCCGGCTCGTCAGTGGTCGAGTCGTCATCATCCTTGCTGCCGCCCTGGTCCTGATCGCCCGGTTCGGATTCCGACTTGGCCAGCATGATCACACCGGCTTGCCCGTGGGCTGCGTTAAACCCCTGTGATGGTGTGGCAGAACTTGCCCACGCCGCCGTAGTGCCAAGCGTCAACATCACCAAAACCTTAAGCAACAGCACAATGCGTTGAAAAATGCTCATAGCCATTTCCATCCTTTCGTGGTTGAAGCCTGGGGTGCCGATCCGGCGCTGAATGAAATCTAGTTCCGATCAGTCCGGTTCACCAGATAGGACGCTGACCAACCCCGGGAAATGCCCCGGTACGAGAGATCACTTGTGAATAACCGCTATAACCGAATCAGCTAAGCGAGGCCGTGCGTTCGCTGGTGGCCAGCGCTTTGGCCTGGGTCGACGAGCGCGTCGCCAGGCAGATCAGCGGCAAGGTCAACAACGCCAGTGTCGCGCTCGCAAGCCATACACTGTGGCCGCCGAAGTGCCCATACAGCTGACCACTCAACACCGGCGACAACAATGCACTGGCGCTCCAGCTCATGAAAAACAGACCGAAATACTGGCCGCTTTTGCCGCCCTGCGCGTGCCGCATGACCAGCACATTCAGCGGCGGCATGAAAAAAGCTTCACCCAAGGTCCAGATCACCGTCGACAGACACACGTAAAGCAACCCGGAGCCAAACGGCAACATCCCCAACCCGACCGCCAACAACACACAACCCGCGAGCAATTGCCGACGCAAGCCCCCACCGCTCGCCCCAGTGCGTAAGCGGGATCTGCAGCGCCACCACCAGCATCGCGTTAAGCCCGAACTGCCAGCCGATGGCCTCGGTGCTCAAGTGGTAGTAATCGCGCAGATAGTTGCCCAGCGTGCTGTAAACCGTGTCGAAGGCCATCCCCAGCAACACGGCCGCACCGAGCAGCCAGAGGAATGCCGCGTCGCGCAACGGTGTACGAGTGCCAGCTTCGGTCACCTCATCGGGCTTGAGTACCACGCGCCGCCAGGTGGTGCGCACAAACCACAGCAACGCGAGCAGCGTCATCGCCGCACTGACAAAAAACACCCAACGGAAATCCGTCTGCGCCAACACCCCGCCGGCCACCCCGGCAGCCGCCATACCAAGGTTTCGCGCCACCCGGCTCAAGGCTTGAGCACGGGAGCGCTGCGCAGGCTCGCAATACTCCATGATCAGCCGCTGATGCAGCGTTCTAATCGCCCCGTCGACGGCACCACTGAACAACAGCAACACGGCCAGCAACGCCACCTGCGTCACCAGCCCCAACAGGATCAACACCCACATGGAAACAAAGAACAACGCGGCGGTCAGCCGCGCCGTCCGCACATGATCACTGAGCAACCCACCGAGCATCGAACCAATCAACAACCCGGCTCCGTAGGCCGACAACAGCCAGCCCACCGTCTCGATCGCCAGCCCCAGCTCCTGGCGCAGATACAGCGCCATGAACAACTTGACCATGCTGCTCAAGCGATTGATGAACAGCAGCGCCGCGAGCACCCAGGCCATCAGGCTGAAATAGCCGTTGGGGCGCAGCAGATGGACGAGGTTGCGCGTCATTCCATTGACCTCTCAAAGCGACTGGCGGGGACCTGAAACACTAACGCCCAGCACACCGGTTGTCGCGCTCAAGAACATCGATATCTGAAAATACAGAGTCGCCCTACAACCCTGTGGGAGCTGTCGTAGGCAGCGATCTTTTGACTTCGCGCTTCAAGTCCAAAAGATCGCAGCCCTCGGTCGCTCAGTTCGATTAGAAAATGGTCGGCTCGCAGGTCGCCTTCGCTGGCAAGCCAGCTCCCACAATGGACTGGGGTATTCATTTGGAGAACGGTTGGCTGGCAGGGCGCCTTCGCGAGCAGGCTCGCTCCCACAGGGGAA
>NZ_JABULD010000175.1:0-3800 GCF_014060985.1 Pseudomonas sp. MD195_PC81_125 | reverse complement strand
GACAAACCAGAAGTCTGTCGGGGGTTTTCTTTTGCCTGGGAAGCATCAGGCGTCTCGCGACGCCTGACCCGGCTCAGCTTATTGGCAAGCTTCGCAATCCGGCTCGTCGATCGCGCAAGCCTTTGGCACTGGCGCCGGACCGGCGGGAGCGGCCAGAACCGAATCGTCGCCGTGGTTGCCGCCGCTGGAAACAGCGTTCAGCTTGCCGGTGTTGATGGTCGACTTCTCGGTGCTGGTCGCGGCCAGGGCACGGAGGTAGTAGGTGGTTTTCAGACCACGGTACCAGGCCATGCGGTAGGTCACGTCGAGCTTCTTGCCCGAGGCGCCGGCGATGTACAGGTTCAGCGACTGGGCTTGGTCGATCCACTTCTGACGACGGCTGGCGGCGTCAACGATCCACTTGGTGTCCACTTCGAACGCGGTCGCGTAGAGCTCTTTGAGTTCTTGCGGGATGCGCTCGATCTGCTGCACCGAACCGTCGTAGTACTTCAGGTCGTTGATCATGACCGAGTCCCACAGACCGCGAGCCTTGAGGTCGCGAACCAGGTACGGGTTGATCACGGTGAATTCGCCCGACAGGTTCGATTTCACATACAGGTTCTGGTAGGTCGGTTCGATCGACTGCGAGACGCCGGTGATGTTGGCGATGGTCGCGGTCGGTGCGATGGCCATGATGTTGGAGTTACGAATGCCTTTCTGTACACGGGCGCGAACCGGTGCCCAGTCCAGGGTTTCGTTCAGGTCAACGTCGATGTACTTCTGGCCGCGCTGTTCGATCAGGATCTGTTGCGAATCCAGCGGCAGGATGCCTTTGGACCACAGCGAACCGTTGAAGGTCTCGTACGCGCCGCGCTCGTCGGCCAGGTCGCAGGACGCCTGGATCGCGTAGTAGCTGACCGCTTCCATCGACTTGTCGGCGAACTCGACGGCCGCGTCGGAACCGTAAGGGATGTGCTGCAGGTACAGCGCGTCCTGGAAGCCCATGATGCCCAGACCGACCGGACGGTGGCGGAAGTTGGAGTTCTTCGCTTGCGGCACCGAGTAGTAGTTGATGTCGATCACGTTGTCGAGCATGCGCACGGCGGTGTTCACGGTGCGTTGCAGCTTGGCGGTGTCCAGCTTGCCGTCGACGATGTGGTTCGGCAGGTTGATCGAGCCCAGGTTGCAAACGGCGATCTCGTCCTTGTTGGTGTTCAAGGTGATCTCGGTGCACAGGTTCGAGCTGTGAACCACGCCGACGTGCTGCTGCGGGCTGCGCAGGTTGCACGGGTCTTTGAAGGTCAGCCACGGGTGGCCGGTTTCAAACAGCATGGAGAGCATTTTGCGCCACAGGTCTTTGGCCTGGATGGTCTTGAACAGCTTGACCTTGCCCGGGTACTCGGTCAGGGCTTCGTAGTACTCGTAGCGCTCTTCGAAGGCTTTACCGGTCAGGTCGTGCAGATCCGGTACTTCGGAAGGCGAGAACAGGGTCCATTTGCCGTCATCGAAGACGCGCTTCATGAACAGGTCAGGGATCCAGTTGGCGGTGTTCATGTCGTGGGTACGACGACGGTCATCACCGGTGTTCTTGCGCAGCTCGATGAACTCTTCGATGTCCATGTGCCAGGTTTCCAGGTAGGCACACACAGCGCCTTTGCGCTTGCCACCCTGGTTAACGGCTACGGCGGTGTCGTTCACTACTTTGAGGAACGGAACCACGCCTTGCGACTTGCCGTTGGTGCCCTTGATGTACGAACCCAGTGCACGCACCGGCGTCCAGTCGTTGCCCAGGCCACCAGCGAATTTCGACAGCATGGCGTTGTCGTGGATCGCGTGGTAGATGCCCGACAGGTCGTCCGGAACGGTGGTCAGGTAGCAGCTCGACAGCTGTGGACGCAGGGTACCGGCGTTGAACAGGGTCGGGGTCGAAGCCATGTAGTCGAACGAGGACAGCAGGTTGTAGAACTCGATCGCACGGTCTTCTTTCTGCTTCTCTTCGATCGCCAGGCCCATGGCCACGCGCATGAAGAAGATCTGCGGCAGTTCGAAACGCACGCCATCCTTGTGGATGAAGTAACGGTCGTACAGGGTCTGCAGGCCCAGGTAGGTGAATTGCTGGTCGCGCTCGTGGTTGATCGCCTTGCCCAGTTTTTCCAGGTCGAAGGTGGCCAGCACAGGGTTCAGCAGTTCGAACTCGATACCTTTGGCGATGTAAGCCGGCAGTGCCTTGGCGTACAGGTCGGCCATTTCGTGGTGAGTGGCGCTCTCGGCCACGCCGAGGAAGCCCAGGCCTTCGGCACGCAGGGTGTCCATCAGCAGGCGGGCGGTGACGAACGAGTAGTTCGGCTCACGTTCAACCAGGGTACGCGCGGTCATCACCAGTGCGGTGTTGACGTCGTTCAGGGCCACGCCGTCGTACAGGTTTTTCAGGGTTTCGCGCTGGATCAGGTCGCCATCGACTTCAGCCAGGCCTTCGCAGGCTTCGGTGACGATGGTGTTCAGGCGGCCCATGTCCAGCGGCGCGAGGCTGCCGTCGGCGCGGGTGATGCGGATCGACGGGTGCGCGTCGACTGCGGCTTCGACCGGGGTATGGGCTGCGCGTTCTTTCGAGCGGGCGTCACGGTAGATCACGTAGTCGCGCGCGACTTTCTGCTCGCCGGCACGCATCAGGGCCAGTTCGACCTGGTCCTGGATTTCTTCGATGTGGATGGTGCCGCCCGACGGCATGCGACGCTTGAAGGTCGCGGTGACTTGTTCGGTCAGGCGGGCAACGGTGTCGTGGATTCGCGACGAAGCGGCAGCGGTGCCGCCCTCAACTGCGAGAAACGCTTTGGTGATAGCGACGGTGATCTTGTCATCGGTGTAAGGAACGACAGTGCCATTACGCTTGATCACGCGCAGTTGACCAGGCGCGGTGGCGGCCAGATCCGAATTCGAATCGGCGGCCTGCGGCAAGGTGCCCTGCGGGTTCTCGCGAGTTGTGTCGGTTTGCATGGGGGGTGATCTCCACATTCTCTATGTTTGTTTGGGCACCATCATGGTGCTCACCGTTCTGGTCCGAAGCACTACAACCGACGGGCGTCGGGCATAACAACTTCGGATCAGTAGGAAAAAGGCTAATGACGCCGCATCCTTGCCGAAGTTTTTGGCTGCGAGCCAGGGCTCGAGCCGGATTCCTTCCCGGATGACAGTAATGACTGCAACACCCGTACCGTTCCGGTCGTTTCCGACCTGAAAAACGGCGCCATCCGCAAGTGCGGTTTGGGCTTTGAAAAACTTGCTTGGTTCAACCGGAAACTGGCAATAAAGCGCTTGAGTTTCAGGCCCGAAATGTGGTTGGTCGCCTGAGCGGAAAACCCTATATGTAGGGTCTCTCCTCGCGCCGTGCTACAAGATAATGCGTTTCGAGAGGGCTTGCAACGTACTAGCTGTGGATAAACCTGTGCGTAAATTGTGTAAGAAACCAGGAATTCCCGTGTAGGCCGCGAACCTGCTGAGCCAGACCGTTTGTCACTGTTTTTCACGCGGGAAAAACGCTTCAGCGGATTTTTAAGGGCGCGAACCCTATCACAAAAAACCGCCTTGTCCGAACGCATTTGCCGACTTGTGTTCTGCCGGTACGCCGTTTATACAATCGGGCGGCGTTTACCCATTCTTATGCTCCTCAAACATGACAAAAGGTCGGGAGGATCTAAAACTGTGGGAGCGAGCCTGCTCGCGAATGCGTCGGCAGGTTCAGCATCAACGTTGACTGATCCAACGCTTTCGCGAGCAGGCTCGCTCCCACATGAATTGTGCTGCGTCGTAAGGTTCTTCCTTTA
>NZ_JABULD010000566.1:0-20522 GCF_014060985.1 Pseudomonas sp. MD195_PC81_125 | reverse complement strand
TGGACGGTGCCTTCGATCTCATCCCGCAGCAACGCGCGTTCCGGTGATTCGAGATCCTTGAGGCCATGATCGCCATCGTAGAACTCTGCGTCTTCAGAACTTACATCACTATCCGGCGGCCGGCGGCCGCGTGAAACCAGATAGTTTTTTGCCGTGTTGATGGCAATGCGGTAAAGCCACGTATAGAACGCGCTGTCTCCGCGAAAGTTTCCTAATGCTCGGTACGCCTTGATAAAGGCTTCCTGAGCCACATCCTGGGCTTCATGGGTGTCGTGCACAAAACGCACGATCAACCCGAGAATTTTGTGCTGATATTTCAGCACCAGCAGATCGAAAGCTCGCTTGTCGCCACGCTGAACGCGCTCGACCAGCTGCTGATCCTCTTCCTGGGTTAGCATGAACACTCCTCGATAAGCATGGAGGAGGCTTGCATAACTAAACGACCAGACTTGCAAACATAGACTCGGGCTTTTCGCAAAAGTTCTCCCCCTCCAGGCAAGTTTCCTGCGGGCTCTGATTTGGCACGCACGAAAAACGCAGCGCGGGATAAACCGGCTGCGCGAATAATCTTGTCATCGGTTCGCCGGCAAAAACCCAATCGCAGGTTCTGCATTGAAGCCGACACTGTCCCGTGTTTCTGGCAACTGTCTATTGATCTTGGGCCTCTGGCAAAAGTTCCAATTATTTATAGCCATGCTGGAGCGACATTGAGCGACCGTGCGCTGAAAAAGCCTGTTTCATCCTCGATACAGTTGCCTTTTTCCAAAACGATGAAAAAAAACCTCCGACGAAACGTCAGGCTTTTGTCGTCACAGTAGTTTCACAATGCCATACAAGCCCGGCTATTGTGCCGCTCCACCCCTCTATATACTAGTGGGCTGTGTGGCTGTCTTGACTCGCCGATCCAGCTGTCTTGCGCCAACCCCGATCCGGGTCGCTTTGAGCGGAATCCTGAAATGAGCCAACAGTTTCAACACGATGTTCTGGTGATTGGCAGCGGCGCTGCCGGTTTGAGTCTCGCGCTGACCCTGCCGGGTCATTTGCGCATTGCCGTATTGAGCAAGGGTGATCTGGCCAACGGTTCGACCTATTGGGCCCAGGGCGGCGTCGCTGCCGTGCTGGACGATACCGACACTGTCGAATCCCACGTCGATGACACCCTGAACGCCGGCGGCGGTCTGTGCCATGAAGACGCGGTGCGTTTCACTGTCGAGCACAGTCGGGAAGCCATCCAGTGGTTGATCGACCAGGGCGTGCCGTTCACCCGCGACGAACAGTCCGGCACCGAAGACGGCGGCTTCGAATTCCACCTGACCCGCGAGGGCGGTCACAGTCATCGGCGCATCATCCACGCCGCCGACGCAACCGGCGCAGCGATTTTCACCACCCTGCTCGCCCAAGCCAGAGAGCGCAGCAATATAGAGCTGCTGGAACAACGGGTTGCCGTTGATTTGATCACCGAGCGTCGTCTGGGCCTGGACGGCGAGCGCTGCCTCGGTGCCTACGTGCTGAATCGCGCGACCGGCGAAGTCGACACCTACGGCGCACGTTTCGTGATCCTCGCGTCCGGCGGCGCGGCCAAGGTCTACCTCTATACCAGCAACCCCGATGGCGCCTGCGGTGATGGCATCGCCATGGCCTGGCGTTCGGGCTGCCGGGTGGCCAACCTGGAATTCAACCAGTTCCACCCCACTTGCCTGTATCACCCGCAAGCCAAAAGCTTCCTGATCACCGAAGCCCTGCGCGGCGAAGGTGCGCATCTGAAGCTGCCTAACGGCGAACGCTTCATGCCACGTTTCGACAAACGCGCGGAACTGGCGCCGCGCGATATCGTTGCCCGGGCCATCGACCATGAAATGAAGCGCCTGGGCGTCGACTGCGTCTATCTCGATATCAGCCACAAGCCGGAAGCCTTCATCAAAAGCCACTTCCCGACCGTTTACGAGCGCTGCCTGGGCTTCGGCATCGACATCACCAAACAGCCGATCCCGGTTGTGCCGGCGGCGCACTACACCTGTGGTGGGGTGATGGTCGATCAACACGGTCGCACCGACGTGCCGGGGCTGTACGCCATCGGCGAAACCAGCTTCACGGGGTTGCACGGGGCCAATCGCATGGCCAGCAACTCGCTGCTCGAATGCTTCGTTTATGCCCGCTCGGCGGCAGCGGACATTCTTGCGCAACTGGATGCCGTCACCGCGCCAAACGCCCTGCCCGAGTGGGACGCCAGCCAGGTAACCGATTCCGACGAAGACGTGATCATCGCCCACAACTGGGATGAGCTGCGCCGCTTCATGTGGGACTACGTGGGGATCGTGCGCACCAACAAGCGCCTGCAACGGGCGCAGCACCGCGTGCGCCTGCTGCTGGACGAGATCGACGAGTTCTACAGCAACTATAAGGTCAGCCGCGACCTGATCGAGTTGCGTAATCTGGCGCAAGTCGCCGAGCTGATGATCTGCTCAGCCATGGAGCGCAAGGAAAGTCGCGGCCTGCATTACACACTCGACTATCCGAACCTGCTGCCCGAGGCGCTCGACACTATTCTGGTGCCGCCCACCTACGCCGGCTGAATTTGAGCCGCACTCGCAGGCGTCGGTGCACATCCGCTGCCTGCGAGTCTCGCGGTACGCAGATCGAGCGCACTCGCCGCTCCCCCCGCAGACGAAAGCGCAACACCACGATCAACGGCAACGCCAGGCTGTCCGGGCGCAACTGCACCGTTTGCCAGCCCCCCGCCTGATTCCACAACTGCCAGCCATCGGCGTCGCGGCGTAATCGGCAAAAGGCCTGCGGATGCTTCAGCAGTATCTGCCGTGGCAATACCCATGCGGCGTGCAGCACACAGGCGAAAGCTCCGAGCAGACTGGCCCAGAGTGGAATCGACAGGAGAAACAACACACCCACAGCGAACGCCTGGGCCAACAGATAAGCCGCCAGCAACTGCCGTGAGGCATGCCAGCGGCATTCGAACGTCTTACTTGGGCTGAACACGGTCCAGGATCATCCGGACCATGCGCTGCAGTTCCGGGTCTTCGGATTCGCTGCGCTCCATGAACCAGCCGAACATGTCCTGGTCTTCACAGGTCAGCAGTCGGACATACAAGTCGCGATCGACCTGGTTGAGGTGCGGATAGACCTCCTGCACGAACGGCACCAGCAGCACGTCAAGTTCCAGCATGCCGCGGCGGCTGTGCCAGAAGAGGCGATTGAGTTCAACTTGTTCGACCATGGAGCCCTCCTCAAATAGGCGCGCAGTATACAGCCCCGGCGCAGGTCGCACAGTCGGCTTTGGTCGGGCACCACCGATCCTTTATCAACTACCCATTTCAACAACGCGCCCTTATGATGTGCCCCAGACTTTTTTACCTGCGATGAACCATGGCCGATTCTGCTTTTTTCTGCACCCTGTCTCATGAAGGCGTACTCGCGGTTCGCGGCGCGGATGCCGGCAAATTCCTGCAAGGCCAGTTGACCTGCAACATCAATTACCTCAGCGACAGCCAGGCCAGCCTTGGCGCACGCTGCACGCAAAAAGGCCGGATGCAGTCGAGCTTCCGCATTCTGCTCGAAGGTGACGGTGTGCTGCTGGCGATGGCCAGCGAACTGCTGGAGCCGCAACTGGCAGATCTGAAAAAGTACGCCGTATTCTCCAAGTCCAAGTTGACCGACGAAAGCGCCGCCTGGGTGCGTTTCGGCCTGGAGCACGGCGACGCCGCATTGGCCAGCCTGGGGCTGGAACTGCCGCGCGAGACCGATGCCGTGGTGCGCAACGCAGGCCTGATCGCGATTCGCGTCTCGGCGGATCGCGCCGAGCTCTGGACACCGGCCGATCAAGCCAATGCCATCAAGGCCAAACTCGTCGCCGCCCTGCCGGAAGGTGAGTTGAACCAATGGCTGCTGGGGCAGATTCGCGCCGGTATCGGTCAGGTCATGCCGTCCACCCGCGAGCTGTTCATCCCGCAGATGCTCAACCTGCAGGCCGTCGGCGGCGTGAGTTTCAAGAAAGGTTGCTACACCGGACAGGAAATCGTCGCGCGCATGCAGTACCTGGGAAAGCTCAAGCGTCGCCTCTATCGCATGCAACTGGACGCGAGCGAACTGCCTGAGCCGGGTACCCCGCTGTTCGCCCCAAGCCACAGCAGCGCCATCGGCGAAGTGGTGATTGCCGCCCGCACCGCAGAAAAGATTGAACTGCTGGCGGTGTTGCAGGCCGAAGCTGCCGAAGCGGGTGATCTGCACCTGGGTGCCCTCGAAGGCCCAGCGCTGCATTTGCTCGACCTGCCCTACGAACTGGATCGCGACCGCGAAATCCAGCGCTGATCGCAGCTTTTGTTGCAACACCCTAGAGAATCTACATGAGCGAGCTGGCGGATAAGGTCCAACAGGATTTGGTTGAGGCCATCGATAACGATGACCTGGTTCTGCCAACGTTACCGGAAGTGGCCCTGCAAATTCGCAAGGCCGCCGAAGATCCGGAGATCAGCGTCAGCGATCTGAGCAAAGTCATTGGCCGCGACACGGCACTGTCGGCGCGCCTGATCAAAGTGGTCAACAGCCCGTTGCTGCGTGCGACCCAGGAAGTCACCGACCTGCACACCGCGATCACCCGGCTGGGGGTGAACTACAGCAGCAACCTGGCGATCGGGCTGGTGATGGAACAGATCTTCCACGCCCGCTCCGACGTGGTCGAACAGAAGATGCGCGAAGTCTGGCGCAAGAGCCTGGAAATCGCCGGCGTCAGCTACGCCCTGTGCCGCCGCCACACCCAACTCAAACCTGATCAGGCAGCGCTGGGCGGACTGGTGCATCAGATCGGCGTGCTGCCGATCCTGACTTACGCCGAAGATCACTACGAACTGCTGTCAGATCCGGTCAGTCTCAATCATGTGATCGACCACATTCACCCGCTGCTGGGCGACAAGCTGTTGCGGGTCTGGGAATTTCCCGAGCAATTGGTGGAGCTGCCTGGGCTGTATCTGGATTTCAAGCGCGACTCGGCACAGATCGATTACGTCGATCTGGTGCAGGTGGCGAGCCTGTATTGCCACAAGGACAGCGATCATCCGATTTCACGGATTGACCCACTCAGTGTGCCGGCATTCAGAAAGCTTGGGATCGATCCGGAGAACAAGCAATTGTGTGCAGATCTGGAAGAGTCGCGGACGATGTTTTACTGACCTGTGGCGAGGGAGCTTGCTCCCGCTGGGCTGCGAAGCAGCCCCAAAACCAGGCGGCCTCCCTTCACCAGGCAAACCTTGCACTCAGGAATCACGAATGCTGCGCAGCCGAGCGGGAGCAAGCTCCCTCGCCACAAAAGCCATCTCGGCTGCTATCCGGCAATAAAACTCACCCGAACCTTCAAACCGGCCTGCTCGCCATCATGCAAGGTGATCTGCGCCAGATGCGCCCGGCAGATCTCTCCGACAATCGCCAGCCCCAACCCTGAACCCGCCACCTGTTGATTGCGCCGGTAGAAGCGTTCAAACACCCGATCACGCTCCTCCAGCGGAATCCCCGGCCCGTCATCTTCAACCTCAAGCACCGCCGGTGCCGCGACCCGCAGAATCACGTTGCCGCCCGGTGGCGTATGCGCCAGGGCGTTGTCCACCAGATTGCTCAACAGTTCATTGAGCAACGTCGGCTCGCCGCGCAGCCATACCGGTTCATCCGCCTCCAGCGCCAGTGCGACGCCGCGCGCGTGGGCCAGAGGCGCCATGGCCATGCCCAGTTCGCGGGCCAACTGACTCAGATCCAATAATTGCGCGCCGCCCTCGGCAATCGCCCGGGCACCGTTTTCCACCCGTGCCAGCGACAGCAGTTGATTGGCCAGATGGGTCAGGCGGTCTGTGCTTTGCGCCGATGACTCCAGGGTCGTGCGCCAGGTTTCCGGCTCGCTGGAACGCAGCCCCAACTCCAGCCGTGCCTTCAATGCTGCCAGTGGCGTGCGTAGTTCGTGAGCGGCATCGGCGATGAACTGCGCCTGCCGCTCGAACTGCCCACGCAGACGCTCGGTGAAATGATTGAGCGCGCGCACCAGCGGCCACAATTCATGTTGCACCTCCACCAGCGGCAGCGGCCGCAAATCATCGGGCTGGCGCTCCTCCACCGCCGTGCGCAGACGTTCCAGCGGGCGCAGCGCAGCACTCACCGCGAACCACACCAGCAACAATGCGCCGATCGCGAGCATGCCCAGACGCAACAGCGTATCGGCCGCCAGACTGCGCGCCATGGCGACGCGCGCCTCATCGGTTTCGGCGACGCGGATTTCCGCCATGCCGTTCATGTTCGGTTCGGTGACCGCTTTAAGCAGGCTGACCACGCGCACGTTCTGCCCGCGATAGGTCGCGTTGTAGAAGCGCGCGAGCGCCGGGTAATCGTCGGTTCTTGGCGTACCGGGTGGCGGCCCGGGCAGGTTTTCGTAGCCGGAAATCAGCTTCTGGTGGATGTCGTTGACCTGGTAGTAAATCCGCCCGGCGCTGTCGTAAGCGAAGGTGTCCAGGGCCACGTAGGGCACGTCGGCGCTGAGCGTACCGTCGCGTTGCGAGAGGCCGGCGGCGATGGTTCGCGCCGAGGCCAGCAGGGTTCGGTCGTAAGCCGTGTCGGCAGCTTCGCGTCCGTTCCAGTACGCGCTCAAACCACTGGCGAGCATCAACACCACCAGCAACAACGCGAGGTTCCACAGCAACCGCCAGCGCAGGCTGCTGGGCTTATGCATCGCGGCTTTCCAGCAGGTAACCGAGGCCACGGAAAGTCACGATCGCCACAGGCTGGCCGTCGAGTTTCTTGCGCAAGCGATGCACGTAGATTTCGATGGCGTCGGGGCTGGCTTCTTCGTCGAGCCCGAACACCTGCGCGGCGAGTTGCTCCTTGCTCATCACCCGTCCCGGGCGGGCGATCAATGCTTCGAGCACGGCCTGTTCGCGAGAGGTCAGGGTCAGCAATTCTTCGCCGAGACTGAAACGTCGGGTGTCGAGATCGTAGGCCAGCACGCCGCAACGCTGCTGGCGTTCGCCGCCGAGCACACTGCGTCGCAGCAGGGCTTTGACCCGCGCTTCGAGTTCGCTCAGTTCGAACGGTTTGGCGAGGTAATCGTCAGCGCCGAGATTCAAGCCGTGTACGCGGTCCTTCACATCGCTGCGCGCCGTCAGCATCAGCACCGGCAGGTTCTTGCCGCGTGCGCGCAGGCGCGCCAGCACCTCGAACCCGTCCATGCGCGGCAGGCCGACATCGAGGATCGCCATCGCGTATTCCTCGCTGCCCAGCGCCAGGTCGGCGGCCACGCCATCGTGCAGCACGTCCACGGTCAGACCGGTGCTCTTGAGCGCCTGGGCGACGCTTTCGGCCAGCTGCAAATGGTCTTCGACGAGCAGAACACGCATGGATCCTTACCTCATTCAGGGATGGCCGACGCCATTCTTTGCCGCGGAGTTTACAGCCGCAACCGCCACTGTGAAGCCCGAAAACCGCGAAATCCAGCTGAAAGGTTAGCGAAAGGTTAGGCCGTTAGAGTCCGGTCACGGACAGTTTCGACTGCCGTCGCTGCTGCCACACAGCGCTACGAAAAACGCCACGAAGCGTTTTCGACCAATAAGAACAATAAACGGAGTACACCGCGCATGCCGTCCTTGCAGACCAAGGCTTTCACGCCCGCTCGCCCTTTGCGTTTCAGCCACACCGCCCTCGCCAGTGCCGCCGCCCTCGCCGGTTTTTCACCGCTGAGCTACGCCGACTTCATCAAAGACAGTTCCGCCACCTTCGAAACCCGCAACATGTACTTCAACCGTGACTTTCGCGACGGCACCAGCGCCCAGCAAAGCAAGCGGGATGAATGGGCCCAGGGTTTCATGCTCAACCTGCAATCGGGTTACACCGACGGCACCGTGGGGTTCGGTGTCGATGCGCTGGGCATGTTGGGGGTCAAACTTGATTCGAGCCCGGATCGCACCGGCACCGGCCTGTTGCCGACCCACGATGACGGGCGCGCCGCGGACGAATATTCCAAGGTCGGCCTGACCGGCAAAGTTAAAATCTCCGCCACCGAACTGAAAATCGGCAGCCTGATGCCTGAATTGCCGATCCTCAAACCGAACGACGGGCGCATCCTGCCGCAGACCTTCGAGGGCGGTTTGCTGACCTCCAAAGAGATCAAGAACCTGACCTTCACCGGCGGGCGTCTGGAGAAAGCCAAGGATCGCGACAGCACCGATTTCGAGGACATTGCCCTCAACAACAAGAACAGCCGTTTCGCTGGCACCGTGGCCGGCAAGCATTTCGACTTTGCCGGCGTGGACTACAAGTTCACCGACAAGATCACCGGCAGCTACCATTTCGCCCAACTTGACGAAGTCTACAACCAGCATTTCTTCGGCCTGGTCGCCTCGCGGCCGATGGGTCCGGGCACATTCGCCACCGACCTGCGTTTTGCGGTCAGTGACGATCAGGGCGCGGCCCGTGGTGGCGAGATCGACAACCGCTCGCTCAATGGCCTGGTCAGCTATGCCCTGAGCGGCCACAAGTTCACCGCCGGTTATCAGCACATGTCCGGCGACAGCGCCTTCCCGTATGTCGATGGCAGCGACCCGTATCTGGTCAACTTCGTGCAGATCAACGACTTCGCCGGCGCCGAGGAACGCTCGTGGCAGGCGCGTTACGACTTCGACTTTGCGCGCCTCGGCATCCCCGGCCTGTCGTTCATGAGCCGTTACCTGAGCGGTGACAACATCAAGCTCAAGAACGGCGATGAAGGCAAAGAGTGGGAACGCAACACCGAGATCAAATATGTAGTACAAAGCGGCGCCTTGAAGGACGTTGCCGTCCGCCTGCGTAATGCCACCTACCGTTCCAACTACTCCGCTCGCGATGCCGATGAAGTGCGTCTGCTGGTGAGCTATAGCGTTGCCCTTTGGTAATTGATTGAAATGCTGCGGGTTGGAAGATCAAAAGATCGCAGCCTGCGGCAGCTCCTACAAAAAGCCCTACAACAACAAAACCGTGGAGAAACCAATGAATTTGTCACTGCGTAAAGTTGCTCTGGCCGCTGGCGTCATGCTGTTCGCCGGCCAACTGATGGCCGAACCGAAGCGCCCGGAATGCATCGCCCCGGCCTCCCCCGGCGGCGGTTTCGACCTGACCTGCAAACTGGCGCAAAGCGCGCTGGTCAATGAAAAACTGCTGACCAAACCGATGCGTGTTACTTACATGCCCGGCGGTGTCGGCGCGGTGGCGTACAACGCGGTCGTCGCTCAGCGCCCGGCCGATGCGGGCACGCTGGTGGCGTGGTCCAGCGGTTCGCTGCTGAACCTGGCGCAAGGCAAGTTCGGCCGTTTCGATGAAACCAATGTGCGCTGGCTCGCGGCCGTCGGCACCAGCTACGGCGCCATCGCGGTGAAAAGCGACTCTCCCTACAAGACCCTCGACGATCTCGTCAAAGCCTTGAAGAAAGATCCGAGCTCGGTGGTCATTGGTTCCGGCGGCACCGTCGGCAGCCAGGACTGGATGCAAACCGCCCTGATCGCCAAGCTGCCGGGATCAACCCGCGTGACCTGCGTTACGTCGCCCTCGAAGGTGGCGGCGAAATTGCCACCGCGCTGCTTGGCGGGCACATCCAGGTCGGCAGCACCGACATTTCCGACTCCATGCCGCACATCCAGAGCGGTGACATGCGCCTGTTGGCAGTATTTGCCGACAAACGCCTCGACGAGCCGGAAATGAAAGACATCCCGACCGCCCGCGAGCAGGGTTACGACATCGTCTGGCCAGTGGTTCGCGGTTTCTACCTCGGGCCAAAAGTCAGCGACGAAGACTACGCCTGGTGGAAAGACGCCTTCGACAAACTGCTGGCCTCGGACGATTTCGCCAAGCTGCGCGATCAGCGTGAACTGTTCCCGTTCGCCATGACCGGCCCGGAGCTGGACACCTACGTGAAGAAGCAGGTGGCGGACTACAAGGTGCTGGCCAAAGAGTTCGGCCTGATTCAGTGATCGTCTCTGTCTAGCGGCTGCGGCCTCGCGCATCGAGGCCTCGGCACAGGAGTTTCCCATGCTCTTACAACGCATTTTCGCCTCGGTGCTATTGCTGGCCTGCGTCGGCCTGGCGCTGATGGCGTGGCCGTATCAAGCAGCTTTTTCTTATGAACCGGTCGGCCCGCGTGCCTTTCCCCTGCTGATGCTCGGCCTGATGGGCCTGGCGCTGCTGTACATGGTGTTCCGCCCGGCCCCCATCAAACACAGCGCGGACGAACCGCCGCTGGATCGCGAAACCCTGATCAAGATCGGCATCTGCGTCGTTCTGCTGTTGGTGTTCGCCGGCACATTTGAATCGCTGGGTTTCATCATCGCCAGCGTCATCACCGGCATCCCGATGGCACGCCTGTACGGCGGTCGCTGGTTGCCGAGCGTGGCGATCATCAGCCTGATGGCCATCGGTCTTTACCTGCTGTTCGACCGTTTGATGGACGTTCCGCTGCCCCTTGGCCTGCTCAGCGTTCTGGAGAACTGATATGGATACTCTTGGCTATTTGGGTCAGGGTTTTGGCGTTGCGCTGAGCCCCTACAACCTGGTGACCGCGCTGTGCGGCACACTGATCGGCACTGTTGTCGGCCTGTTGCCGGGCCTGGGTCCGATCAACGGTGTGGCACTGCTGATCCCGATCGCATTCGCCCTTGGCCTGCCGCCGGAGTCGGCGCTGATTCTGTTGGCGGCGGTGTATCTGGGCTGCGAATACGGCGGGCGGATCAGCTCGATCCTGCTGAACATTCCAGGCGAAGCCTCCACCGTGATGACCACCCTCGACGGTTACCCGATGGCCCGCAAAGGTCTGGCCGGTGTGGCGCTGTCGTTGTCGGCATGGAGTTCGTTCATCGGTGCATTCATTGCCACCTGCGGCATGGTGCTGTTCGCCCCGCTGCTGGCGAAATGGGCGATTGCTTTCGGCCCGGCGGAATACTTCGTACTGATGGTGTTCGCGATTGTCTGCCTTGGCGGCATGGCCGGTGATCGTCCGCTGAAGACGTTTATCGCGGCGCTGATCGGCCTGTTCCTGTCAACCGTCGGCATCGACGCCAACAGCGGCGTGTACCGTTTCACTGGCGACAACATTCACCTGACCGACGGCATTCAGTTCGTGGTGCTGGTGCTGGGCCTGTTTTCCATCAGCGAAATTCTCCTGCTGCTGGAAAAAACCCACCACGGCCAGGAAGCGGTGAAAGCCACCGGCCGGATGATGTTCAACTTCAAGGAAGCGGCTTCGGTATTCGTGGTCAACGTCCGCTGCGGCGTGCTGGGTTTCATCATGGGCGTGTTGCCCGGTGCCGGCGCGACCCTCGCCAGTGCCGTGGCCTACATGACCGAGAAACGCATCGCCGGCGCCAGCGGCAAGTTCGGTGAGGGTGATGCCCGTGGCCTCGCCGCGCCGGAAACCGCCATTGGCGGTGCCGCCTGCGGTGCACTGGTGCCGATGCTGACCCTCGGCGTTCCCGGTTCGGGCACCACGGCGGTGATGATCGGCGCCCTGTCGCTGTACAACATCACTCCGGGGCCGCTGCTGTTCCAACAGCAACCGGACATCGTCTGGGGCCTGATCGCTTCGTTGTTCATCGCCAACGTCATGCTGGTGATCCTCAACATCCCGATGATCCGCATCTTCACCCGCATCCTCGCCGTGCCGAACTGGGCGTTGGTGCCCGTCATCGCCATCATTACCGGGATTGGCGTGTATGCGGTGCATGCCACCACGTTCGACCTGTTCCTGATGATCGGTATCGGCATCTTCGGCTACATCCTGCGCAAGCTGGACTTCCCGCTGTCGCCGCTGTTGCTGGGCTTCATCCTTGGCGAACTGATGGAGCAGAACCTGCGTCGCGCCCTGTCGATCTCCAACGGTGCGCTGGAAATCCTCTGGTCGAGCCCGATCACGCTCGGCGTCTGGGTACTGACTGGGATCATGCTGCTGATGCCGATCATCCGCATCTGGCGCAAACGTGCGGCAGCGCAACGCACCATCGCCGATGTCTGATCGTTCGTCCCTCAGAAGCTGGTGGGCTACCCCGCTGGTCGGTCTGCTTGGCGGTTTTATCGCCAGCCAGATCGGCTGGCCGCTACCGTGGATGGTCGGCTCGTTGCTGGCGATCATCCTGGTGCGCTGCCTGACCCCGTGGCAACTTACGGAAATCCCCGGCGGGCGCAAATGCGGGCAATGGATTGTCGGCATCGGCATCGGCCTGCACTTCACCCCGCTGGTGATGGAGCAGGTGCTCAGTCACTTCGGTCTGATTTTCTTCGGTGCGCTGGTCACCAGTCTCTCGGCGGTGGTCGGCGTGTGGCTGATGCGCCGCACCGGCGAAGATCGCGCCACGGCGTTTTTCTCGAGCATGCCCGGCGGCTCCGGGGAGATGGTCAATCTCGGCGCGCGCAACGGTGCGCTGCTCAGCCATGTCGCGGCCGGGCAGAGTCTGCGGGTGCTGGCGGTGGTGTTGTGTGTACCGGCGGCGTTCAAATATCTGCTGGGCGACGGCACGCCGATTTCCCACGCCGGCAGCGTCGATTGGCGCTGGCTGGCGATTCTGTTTCCCACAGGCGCCCTGCTCGCCTGGCTCTGGCAGCGTTTGCGTCAGCCCAATCCGTGGCTGTTCGGCCCGTTGCTGGTCAGTGCCACGGTGAGCATTGCCTGGGATTTGCACATTGGCCTGCCGGACGGAGGCAGCCAGATCGGCCAGTGGCTGATCGGCAGCGGGCTGGGCTGTCACTTCAATCGACAGTTCTTCCGGCGCGCGCCGTCATTCATGGGGCGCACGTTGATCGGCACGGCGTTGACCATGTTGATCGCCACCCTGGCGGCACTGGGCTTGAGTGCGCTGACCCATCTGGATCTGCGTTCGCTGACGTTGGGCATGATGCCCGGCGGCATTGCCGAAATGAGTCTGACGGCGGAAACCCTGCAACTGTCGGTGCCGCTGGTGACGGCGATGCAAGTGATGCGGCTGTTGTTTGTGCTGTTTCTGGCGGAGCCGTTGTTCAAGTATTGGAATCGTAATCCCGAGTGATACCGAGTCGACTTCATCGCTGGCGAGCCAGCTCCCACAGGATTGTGGTTGCCACAAATCGTGTGTACACCCCTGAAACCTTGTGGGAGCTGGCTTGCCAGCGATAGGGCCAGCCCGGTCAACCGATCAAACCGGCGGCAACCGCCACTCGATCGGCACTTCACCATTCTGCTCAAGAAACTTGTTGGTCCGGCTGAAATGCCCGCAGCCCAGGAAGCCACGATATGCCGACAACGGCGACGGGTGCACCGAGGTCAGCACCAGGTGCTTGGTCGCATCAATCAGCTTCTGTTTGCTCTGCGCATGCGCGCCCCACAGCATGAACACCAGATGCGGCTGGCGTTCGCTGACCACCTCAATGATCCGGTCGGTGAAGAACTGCCAGCCTTTGTCCTTGTGCGCGTTGGCATTGGCGCGCTCGACGGTCATGGTGGTGTTGAGCATCAACACGCCCTGATCGGCCCAGCTCTGCAGGTAACCGTGATTGGGGATGTCGATGTTCAGGTCGCGTTTCAACTCCTTGTAGATGTTGACCAGCGATGGCGGCGCCGGCACGCCCGGTTGCACCGAGAAGCACAAGCCATGGGCCTGGCCCGGGCCGTGGTACGGGTCCTGGCCGAGGATCACCACTTTGACCTTATCCAGCGGCGTCGAATTCAGCGCGTTGAAAATCAGCGGCCCCGGCGGATAGATCTCCTTGCCGGCCGCCCGCTCCTGCTGCAGAAAATTGCGCAACTCTGCCATGTAAGGCTGGTCGAATTCAGCACGCAGTGCCTCCTTCCAGCTCGGTTCGAGTTTGATACGGTCGTCAGCAGTCATGGTCATACCCGGCAAAAACAATGGGGCGAACCCTAGGAAAGCCGACCACGCTTGTCAATTGATCTGACACAGATCCGGCACTTTCCCGCACAGCGATCATACTGATCGTTCAAATTCCCGATCGAGGTCACGATGAATCTGCACTTCGAAGAACTCACCGGCACTGACGGCGCCCGCCTCGGTATCGCCAGCCTGGATGCTGAAAAGTCGCTCAACGCGCTGTCCTTGCCGATGATCAACGCCCTGAGCGACAAGCTGAACGCCTGGGCCAAGGATCCACAAATCGTCTGCGTGCTGCTGCGCGGTAACGGCGCCAAGGCATTCTGCGCCGGCGGCGAAGTGCGCAGCCTGGTGGAAGCCTGCCGCGCCCATCCCGGCGAAGTCCCGCCACTGGCCGCGCAGTTTTTCGCCGCCGAATATCGCCTGGACTACAGCCTGCATACCTACCCCAAACCGCTGATCTGCTGGGGCCACGGTTACGTGCTCGGCGGCGGCATGGGCCTGTTGCAAGGTGCCAGCACGCGGATCGTCACGCCGAGCAGTCGCCTGGCGATGCCGGAGATCACCATCGGATTGTATCCGGACGTCGGGGCCAGTTGGTTTCTCTCCCGGTTGCCGGGCAAGCTCGGCTTGTTCCTCGGTTTGACCGGTGCGCACATGAACGGGCGTGATGCGATCGATCTGGATCTGGCCGACCGCTTTCTGCTTGAAGAGCAGCAACCGCAACTGATCGAAGGCCTGCTGCAACTCAACTGGCAGGAACAGACCGACATGCAACTCAACAGTCTGCTCAAGGCCCTGCAACAGGAAGCCGTCGAGCAGATGCCCGAAGCGCAGTGGTTGCCGCGCCGCGAGCAGATCGACGAACTGCTCGACGTCAGCAACGTCATCTGCGCCTGGAAAGCCATCAGCCTGCAACGCGACAGCAACGACCCGCTGATCGCCCGCGCCGCGAAAACCCTGAGCGAAGGCTCGCCGCTGACCGCACATCTGGTCTGGGAACAGATCCTCCGCGCCCGCTACCTGTCACTGGCTGAAGTCTTTCAGATGGAATACACCCTGAGCCTCAATTGCTGCCGGCATCCGGAGTTCAGCGAAGGGGTGCGGGCGCGATTGATCGACAAGGATCAGAAGCCGCACTGGCATTGGCCGGATATCAACAATGTGCCGGAGGCGGTGGTCGAGGCGCATTTTCACAAGGTGTGGGAAGGTCGGCATCCGTTGGCGGATTTGACGGTTTACTGACGGCCCGGCAAATCGCAGGCAGAAAAAAAAGCGGCGCTCAATGCGCCGCTTTTTTGTTTGCGGATGATTACCAGCGACCGCCTCGCCCGCCGTGGTCACCGCGGTTACCGTGATGATCACGGCCACCACGGTCCCGATCCCAACCCCCACCGCGGTGACCGTCCCAGCGCCCGCGATCATTGTCGTGCCAGCGACGACTTTCGTAGTAGCGCGGCGCTGGTTGGTAGTAGCGCGGCGCCGAGTAGTAACGTGGCGCTGGCTGGTAGTAACGCGGGGCCGCCTGGTAATAGCGAGGGGCCGAATAGTAGGTACTGCCACCGCTGTAATACGTGCCGCCAGTGTTGTAGTACGCGGGAGCGGGTGACGTGTAGACCTCCGAGCTGTAGTAACTGTCTGCGTAGGAGTAAGGAGCGCAACCGGCAACGGAAAACATCATCGCAGCAAGTAGAAGAATTCGTCGATACATGGCGGCCTCCTGGACCGCGGGTAGCCGCACCAGCGACGCTGGCAGGCATCAGTCGTTTATTCGGTGACTGACGCAATATCTGACAGCGTTTTCCGAATCTGGTGCGCTTTCGTAACAAGTTGAAACATGTGATTGATGAAATCCTGTTCATTTGGAAAACGCTTTCATTCAGCCACCGATCAGTGGTGCCCACCGTGATAGCCGCCGTGGTAACCGCGTCCATAACCACCGCGATAGCCGTAGCCGCCGTAGTAATAACGAGCACCGCCGTAGTAACGCGGTCCGTAATATCCGCCGTAGTAATACGGCGAATAATAGCCGGGGTAGTAGTAAGTGGCGGGATAAGTGTCGTAAGGCCCGGCGTAGTAATAACAACCGGACAGACCCAAGCCGAGCACCGCTCCCAGCAGCACCCGGCGCAACAGTTTTGAAGTACCCATGACGGCCTCCTGAAAGACCAGCGGCCGCAGCAAGACAGCGCAGCCGACACAGTTTTGACTGTCAGTTCCGGGGCAAGTGCCGGGCGTGGAAAGGCTTCAGATCAGCGGCGTCGGTCACACTGAAAATCCTCTGTGGTAGCAGGCTTGCTCCCATAGCTGGCCTGCAAGCTTGCACAGGCTACCGTCTCGGGCCGATCATGCGATGTAACGGGCCAAGCAAACCGGCCGTAACCGCACCTGCGTGGAAATGCTTCATCCGACTTATGCCTGATTCCGACACCAAACCCGACCTCTGCCCGGCCTGCGGCGCGCGCAACGATTGCACCCTGGCCGACCCGCGCACCGCCGACCGCGCCTGCTGGTGCTACGGCGTATCCATCGATCCGGCAGTCCTTGAAGCGCTGCCGCCGGAGCTGCGTGACAAGTCCTGCCTGTGCCCGCGTTGCGCCCAGGTCGAGGCGCAACTGCAAGCGGCCAAGCCGTCGATCCCGTAAGATGCGTGCCCCGCTACCTGCCGATTTCTGACCATGCGCGTCGACCGTTTCCTCAGTAACCTGCCCCGCTTCAACCGCAAGCAGGTTCGCCTGTTGCTGGTGGAAAAGCGCGTGCGCATTGACGGAAAAGTCGTCAGCGATCCCCACAGCGAAGTCCTGGAATTCAGTCGCGTCGAAGTCGACAACGAAGTGCTGCAAAGCGGTAAACCGGCACGCTACTTCATGCTGCACAAACCGCCTGGCTGCGTCAGTGCGACCCGCGATCCGCAGCACCCGACCGTGCTCGATCTGATCCATGAACCGGACAAGGACGACCTGCACATCGCCGGGCGTCTGGATTTCAACACCACCGGGCTGATGCTGATCACCAACGACGGCAACTGGTCGCGGCGCCTGACTCAGCCGCAGACCAAACTGCCGAAGGTCTATTACGTCGAGACCGAACAGGAAATCGGCCCGGGATATGCGATCAAGTTCGCCGAGGGGGTCTATTTCGCCTTCGAAGACTTGACCACCCAACCGGCGCAGCTGGAAGTGCTCGGCCCACGAGCTGCGCGGCTGAGCATCGTCGAAGGTCGCTACCATCAGGTAAAACGCATGTTCGGTCACTTCAACAACAAAGTGCTGCGCCTGCACCGCGAATCCATGGGCCCGCTGGTGCTGGATCACGCGCTAAAACCGGGCGAGTACCGCGCTTTGCGCACCGAAGAGATTCATTTGTTCTAAGCCGGCGACCGCTCAGCAGAAGTTGTCGAACAATTTACCAACGGCACTTGCGCGATCCCCATCCCACTGCTTGAATCAGGACGTCGGCCAAATTGTGACCGACGAGTCACAACATACATCCAAGAAACTTTTTGCCGGTCGTCAGCCCTCCGGGTTGCGCCTCAGCCGGCAGACTGCCCGCCAATAACAACACCCGTCGACCGCAGTCATGGATCGACATGGGCCAAGCAAATTCCAGGCGTATGCCTACCTGTCACAAAGCTCGTGCAATCTCTATTTGCGCGCATACCCGCTTGCTTGCCAGGAGTCTTATGACATGAGGCCAGAAATCGCTGTGCTGGATATACAGGGTCAGTATCGGGTTTACACGGAGTTCTATCGCGCAGACGCCGCAGAAAAGACCATCATCCTGGTCAACGGCTCGATGGCCACGACTGCGTCGTTTGCTCAAACCGTGAAAAATCTGCACCCGCAATTCAACGTGGTTTGCTATGACCAGCCCTACGCGGGCAGGTCGAAAATCCACAACCGTCACGAGAAACATCTGACCAAGGAAGTCGAAGGGGAGATCCTGCTGGAGCTGATCGATCATTTCGGTGCCGAACACGTGCTGTCGTTTTCCTGGGGTGGCGCGGCGACCCTGGTCGCCCTGGCCCACCAACCCCGGCGCATCGAAAAAGCCGTGATCAGCTCGTTCTCGCCAGTGATCAACGCACACATGCTTGATTACCTGGAGCGCGGTGTAGACTACCTCGGCCAGCGCGATGGTGATCGGGTCGGGCACCTGGTCAACAACACGATTGGCAAACACCTGCCGTCACTGTTCAAGCGCTTCAACTATCGCCACGTCAGCAGCCTGGCCGAGCACGAATACGGGCAGATGCACTTTCACATCAACGACGTGTTGCACAGTGATCGTCAGTGCTATCTGAACGCAGCGAAGAAAAATCAACGTGCCGGTGCTGTTCCTGAACGGCGAATGGGATGAATACACCGCCGCCGAAGACGCCCGACTGTTCGGCAACCACGTGGCGCACAGCACCTTCACCACGCTGCAGGCTACTGGGCACTTCCTCGACATGGAGCACAAGGCTGCGTGCCGCGATAGCCAGAACGCCCTGCTTGGTTTCCTGAAACCGTCACAGCAAACGAGCCGAACGCGTTATGCGTTCGTTCAGGATCACCATGCACTGGCCATTTGAAAAAGTGTCGTCGCGAGCGGGTCTGTGGGGCTGAAAAACCAGTATCGATGGCCCTGCAGATTCGCCCGCGAATGACCGTTTTCAATGCTGTAACGCGCTGCGAGGAAAAGAAAACCTTCAAATTCGCGCCCGACTCTGGTACAAAGTCAGCCGCTCTGAGCGGGTATAGTTTAGTGGCAAAACGAAAGCTTCCCAAGCTTTAGTTGAGGGTTCGATTCCCTCTACCCGCTCCACTCAATCAGGTCTCACGTCGTGGTTATGACGGGGGGATGCAGGAACAGAAAAAACCGGCCTACAAGGCCGGTTTTTTTTGTGTCCGGGATTTGTCCGCATTGCCCCGTAAAGGCCTGCAACACACCCATCATTCCAACGCGAAGCCCCAGCCTAGACTGGACCTTGCCAGCGAGCCAATTAAAAGACGATGACCGCTCGGTGGTTATAGTGTTGATCAAAAAAAATCAGTAGTTATAGTACCCACCAAGCACACCACAAGGAGGTGTTGTGAATAGCCGCTTTTTAATCGGTCAACTCGTCGCAGACGGTTGGTATCTGGTGCGGGTCAAGGGCAGTCATCATCACTTCAAACATCCCATCAAACCTGGTCTGGTGACGGTGCCGCATCCAAAGAAGGACCTGCTTAAAAAAACGGCCATCAGCATTTTGAAACAGGCGCTGCTTTGACTCACGCCACCGACAGCGTCCAGGAGGTCCACGAACATGCTTTACCCGATCGCAATTTCAATAGGTGATGAAAAACATGCCTGGGGAGTGGAAGTGCCGGATATTCCCGGCTGTTTTTCTGCCGGGGATGATCTGGATGATGCCGTCGCGATGGCTCGCGAAGCCATTGAGGGTCATTTCGAAATTCTGGCAGAGGACGGTGCGCCGATCCCGCCAGCCAGCAAGCTTGGCGTGCACGTAGCAAATCCGCAGTACGCCGGTTGTGCCTGGGCTGTGGTTGATATCGACGTCACCAAATACCTGGGCAAGGCGCAGAAACTCAACATCACACTGCCCGGCTATCTGCTCAACCGCATTGATGAATATGTGCTTCATCACCCGGAAGAAAAAAGTCGTTCGGGGTTTCTGGCTTCGGCAGCGTTGAAGGTCTTGCAGCAAGGTTGAATACAAATCCGGCCCTCCGCTAGCATTTCCCCATCACCCACCACCCTCCCTGCGCGGCCATCGACGAATACGCGTTTTGACTTTCGAGGGACTCCATGGCGCGGCCCCTGTGCCGCTGATGACCGAACTCAAAAGAGTATTTCCCCATGACGCAAAATATTTACGACGATCCTGATTTTTTCCAGGGTTACAGCCAGATGAACCGCTCCATCGGCGGCCTCGATGCCGCACCGGAGTGGCCGGCGCTCAAGGCGTTGTTGCCATCAATGCACGATTTGCATGTGGTCGACCTCGGCTGCGGCTATGGCTGGTTCAGTCGTTGGGCCAGTGAGCACGGCGCCGCCCATGTACTGGGGCTGGATGTCTCGGAAAAGATGCTCGAGCGCGCGCGCGAAACCACTGCGGCGGCGAACATCCGCTATGAGCGCGCCGACCTTGAGCATCTCGACCTGCCGGTCTGCCGTTTCGATCTGGCCTACAGTTCGCTGGCACTGCACTACATCAAGGATCTGCCAGGGCTGTTCGCTCATCTGTACGCGGCGCTGAAACCGGGTTCGCATTTTGTGTTCTCCATCGAGCATCCGATCTTCATGGCGCCGCGCAATCCAGGCTGGCTGGTCGACAGCGATGGCCACAAGCGCTGGCCGCTGGACAGTTATCAGATGGAAGGCGAGCGAGTGACCCACTGGCTGGCCGAAGGGGTAATCAAGCAGCACCGCACGATGGGCACGCTGTTGAATGCGTTGATCGCGGCGGGCTTTGCCATTCGCCATGTCAACGAATGGGGGCCGAGCGATGCGCAGGTGGCGGCGCAACCGGCGCTGGCTGAAGAGCGGGAGCGGCCGATGATGGTGCTAGTGGCGGTGCAGCGCTGATCTGAACAAACAATATGTGGCGAGGGGATTTATCCCCGATGGGTGCGCAGCACCCGCTTAAAGGGCCTGCTGCGCAGTCCATCGGGG
>NZ_JABULD010000301.1:0-9796 GCF_014060985.1 Pseudomonas sp. MD195_PC81_125 | reverse complement strand
AAGCCAGCTCCCACAGGTTCAGCGCAGCTCACAGAATTGATATTCACCATCGATCTCTGTGGGAGCTGGCTTGCCAGCGATGGCGGCCGCTCGGGCACCAGATAAATCAGGGCTTTGTATCTGCTTTGGCGACCGTGACCCAATACGGCGTGTGCTGCTCGATCTGCACCGGCAGCGTCGGCAGCAGGGCACTCAAGGCCTTGTCGGTGTCGTGCAGCGGGAAACTGCCGGTGATGCGCAGGTCAGCGACTTCCGGCGCCACGCCCAGATGCCCGCGCCGGTAGCGTCCAAGCTCACGCACCAGATCTTCCAATCGAGCGTTGTCCACCACCAGCATGCCGCGGGTCCAGGCATCGGCGCCGGGCGTGAGCGCCGCGACCGCGTCGAGGCCGTCATTGCGGATCAGCACTTGCTGGCCTTCGCGCAGGATCTGCTCTTCAGGATGGCTTTGCGGATGCGCCGCCACCGCCGATTGCAGGACGCTCAGACGCGTGCCTTGTTCTTCACGCTTGACCAGAAACCGTGTCCCCAATGCACGCATGCTGCCTTCGCGGGTTTCGACGATGAACGGCCGCGCATCACCGTGACCGGTCTCGACCATGATTTCGCCTTCCTGCAGTACGACCAGCCGCTGCCTGGCATCGAAGCGCACATCCACCGCGCTGTGGGTGTTGAGATTGAGCACGGTGCCATCGGCCAGGCGTACCGTGCGCTGTTCGCCGGTGGCGGTGCGTTGATCGGCAAGCCAGTAATCCAGAGGCAAATACCGATCACCGGCAAACAGCGCCAGACCGATCACCGCCAGCACGCTGGCCAATCCGCTGCCGAGCTTGCGCACGCGCCGCCGAATGCCTTCGCGCGATTGCAGTAACGCAGCGCGGGCCGGGCCGTTGGCGACGTTGAAACGCTGATCGAGCATGCCCAGTTGGCGCCAGGCGCGGGCGTGTTCTTCATGGGCCGCATGCCATTTGGCGAACTCCTCGCGCTCCAGCGGACTGCCGGAGTCCAGCGACAATTGCCAGGCAATCGCCGCGTCCAGCACCTGGGCCGAGACCGGTTTGGAGCTGGCCGGATTCATGTCGGCTCACCGTACAGGGCGATGTAGCACTGGCGAATGCCTTGCGCGAGGTATTGCCGCACGCGGGGCACCGAGACGCCAAGCTTCGCGGCGATTTCGGCATGGCCGAGGCCGTCGAGGCGGTTATACAGGAAAGCGGCGCGGGCCTTGGTCGAGAGTTTGCCGAGCAGTCGGTCGATGGCCTTGAGGTCTTCCAGGATCAACTGCTGTTCCTCCACCGAAGGTTGTTCGCCTTCGGGGATCAGCATCAATTCGGCGAGATAGGCCTGTTCCAGCGCGGCGCGGCGGAAGTAGTCGAACAACAGGCCCTTGGCGATCGCCACCAGAAACGCCCGGGGTTCGCGCGGGGTCAGCAGTTGATCGCGACCGAGCAGGCGCACGAAGGTGTCCTGGCTCAGGTCTTCGGCCCGTTGCGGGCACGCCACATTGCGCCGCAGCCAGCTCAGTAGCCAACCGCGATGGTCGCGATACAACGCACCGACGAGTTCACTGTGAGGGCTTGGGACTGACGACACCAGACGCACCGATTGGGAAATGTTAACCAACGAGAATTGTTCGCGATTCTCGCAGAGGTGGGAATGGTTAGCAATTGGCCACTGGTCGGGTGAAGTTAACGGCGAGCCCTGTAGGAGCTGCCGAAAATCTAGAAGGAGGGCGCCTGCTGACGGCGTTTCCACTGACTCAAACGCTGCTGCAAATTCAACGGGCTATGAATCTGCTGCTGCCGCGCCCGGCTGAACAGGATCAACGCCAGCTCCGCCGTGGCCAGCGCATCGGCACTCGCATTGTGCCGCTCGAACACCTCAAGTTTGAACCAGTCGATCCATTCATCCAGCCCGGCCTCGCGAATACTCGCCTGCGGGCACAACAACGGCGCCATGTCCGCGACATCCAGAAACACGTTCTGCAGCTTGTAGCCCAAGTGCTCCTTCAGGGCGCGTCCGAGCATGTGCTGATCGAAGGGCGCATGAAACGCCAGCACCGGGCTGTCGCCGATAAACTCCATGAGCTCCAGCAGCGCTTCGGCCGGGTCGCTGCCGGCGGCAATCGCGTTCGGCCCCAGGCCATGAATCAACACACTGGGGCTGAGCTTCAGCTCCCGGCATTGAAGGGTGCGTTCGAACTGCTGGCTGAAGTCGATTGCGCCGTCCTCGATGACCACTGCACCGATCGACAACACGCGATCCTTGTTCAGGTTCAGCCCGGTGGTTTCCAGATCGAGCACCACCCAGCGCTGCTCGCGCAGGCTGCATTCTTTCAGTTCGCCAATGGTCGGCAGTTTTGCCAAGCGCTGTTGCAGGTCTGCCGACAGCAGTGGGCTGGCCGGCCGCAGCCAAGAAAACAGGCTCATAACTGATACCGCAAGGCCAGGCTGCTTTGCAGGCGCTGCGCCTGGCGCAGCGATTCACGCAGGATGCGCCGGTCCAGATGGTTGAGGCTGTCCGGGTCGACGCGGTTGGACCACGGCAGATTTTCACGGGTCTGGATCTGATGCTGCTGCATGCGCGTCTGCTGGATGAAGTGATAAGCCTCTTCATACGCCGCGCCGTCGAGCCGTTCGATGACTTGTTTTTCGACCAGCTGACGCAAGCGTTCGAGAGTATTGTTGGTTTCGATGCCATGGGCCAGCGCCAACAGGCGCGCGCCATCGACGAAGGGCGTCAGGCCCTGGACCTTGAGGTCGAGGGTGGCTTTCTCGCCGTTTTTGCGCGCCAGCACAAACTCGCGGAAACGCCCCACGGGCGGACGATTGCGCAGCGCGTTCTCGGCCATCATGCGCTGGAACAAACGGTTGTCGCCGACCTGCTCGAGAATCCCGCGGCGCAATTGCGCGCAGCTTTTTTCGTCGCCCCAGACCACCCGCAGGTCGAAATAGATGCTCGAACCGAGCAGGTTCTCCGGCGTCGCCTCGCGAATGAACGCTGCAAAGCGTCGCGCCCATTCTGCCCGGGACAGGCACAGCTCGGGGTTGCCGGCCATGATGTTGCCCTTGCACAGGCTGAAGCCACACTGCGCCAGGCTCTGGTTGATCTGCTGGGCGATCGGCAGCAGCTTGCCGCGAATCTCCGCCGCCTGCGCCGCGTCCCTCGCTTCGAAGAGAATGCCGTTGTCCTGATCGGTATGCAGCGTCTGTTCGCGCCGGCCCTCGCTGCCGAAGCACAACCAACTGAACGGTACGCCGGGGTCGCCTTTTTCGGCGAGGGTCAGTTCGATCACCCGGCACACGGTGTGGTCGTTGAGCAGGGTGATGATGTGAGTGATCTGCGTCGAAGATGCACCGTGAGCCAGCATGCGTTCGACCAGTTGGCCGATCTCGCCGCGCAGGCTCACCAGTTGCTCGATGCGCTGGGCGCTGCGGATGGTCCGGGCCAGATGCACCAGATCGACCCGTTGCAGGGAGAACAGATCGCGCTCGGAGACCACGCCACACAAGCGCTGATCCTTGACCAGACAGACGTGGGCGATGTGCCGTTCGGTCATGGCGATCGCCGCGTCGAAGGCGCTGTGATCCGGCGACAGAAAGAACGGCGAGCAGGTCATGTGGCGCTCGATGGCTTCGCTGAAATCACCGCTGCCATTGGCGACCACCTCGCGCAGGTCGCGCAGGGTGAAGATCCCCAGCGGCGCCTTGTGTTCATCCACTGCGACGATGCTGCCGACTTGTTGCTCGTGCATCAGCTTCACTGCTTCGCGCAGTGGCGTGTCGGGGCTGCAGGTCACCGGATGGCGCATCGCCAATTCGCCGAGGCGGGTGTTGAGCGAATACTGGGTTCCGAGGGTTTCCACGGCTTTCTGCTGGACTTGCTGGTTGACCTGATCGAGCAGGCTGCTGACCCCGCGCAGGGCGAAATCGCGGAAGCTGCCGGACAGGGCAAACAGTTTGATGAACGCCGGTTTGTTCAACTGCAGGCAGAAGGTGTCTTCGCCGGCCAGGTGTTCGGTACGGGTTGCCCGTTCGCCAATCAGTGCGGCCAACGGGAAGCATTCTCCGGTGGTGATCTCGAAAGTGGTTTCGGTGCCGGGCCGGGTGATGTGCTGACGCTCGCCGATCACGCGGCCCTGTTTGACGATGTAGAAATATTCGACCGGCCCGTCGGCAGGTTTGATGATGCTTTCGCCCTGGCCATAGAAGCGCAGTTGACATTGCTCCACCAGAAAAGCCAGGTGGGCGTGTTCCATCTGATTGAAGGGCGGGAAGCGCTGGAGGAATTGCAGGGTGCCCTGAATGTTCTGCAACACCGCGGTTTTCCCTGCCTGGGTGAAGGCGTCCGCTTTACTCATAACCATTACCGCAGTCTTTTTTGAATTGTTGTTGTCGGATCGATGCAGCCATGGTCGGCCCCTGCGTGCAGGGTGCCCATTGGACGTAAGTCTAGGTTGGGGTTGCCGTTCGGCACATTTGGGAAGAGCCCTACAAAAACAGTCGGAAATTCTCGCGTCAGCCTCTTGGAAAAAAATCCGACGAAGTGCACATTGAAGCTGTGCTTAGCGATGTCTGACGACTGTGCCAGGTGACTGAATTGAAAACGTAGAGAGTGCCATGTCCGACCACGATATTTTGAGCGACGCCGAGCGTGAAGCGCTCAGCGCTGTCATGCTAGAACCCGACTTGCCGCCGCAACGTGTACTGATCGTCGATGACGACAAGGACGCCCGGGAGCTGTTGTCGGAGATTCTCGCGTTGGACGGTATTCACTGCATGACCGCCGCCAGCGGTGAAACCGCACTGAAGATGCTCGCGGAAAAACCCTCGATTGGTCTGGTGATCACGGATCTGCGCATGGGCAACGTCGATGGCCTGGACTTGATCCGCCAGGTACGCGAATCGGTGCGGGCAGCGATGCCGATCATCATTGTTTCCGGCGATGCCGATGTAAAAGACGCGATTGCCGCGATGCATCTGAGCGTGGTGGATTTTTTGCTCAAACCGATTGATACGGCCAAGTTGCTGGGCTTGGTCAAACACGAATTGGGCATCGAGCCCTGACTTTTTGCAGATCAAAAGATCGCAGCCTTCGGCAGCTCCTACAGGTGATCTCATGTAGGAGCTGCCGAAGGCTGCGATCTTTTGATTCTGCTTTCCAAAGAAAAAGCCCTGATCTCTCGACCAGGGCTTTTTCACATCAGCGCAAGTTACAGGCCGTTGGCCTTCTTGAACTCGCGACGACGACGGTGCAGCACCGGCTCGGTGTAGCCGTTCGGCTGTTTGGTGCCTTCGATCACCAGTTCGACCGCCGCCTGGAAGGCGATGTTGCTGTCGAAGTTCGGTGCCAGCGGACGGTACAGCGGGTCGTTGGCGTTCTGCCGATCGACCACCGGCGCCATGCGCTTGAGGCTTTCCATCACTTGCGCTTCGGTTACGATACCGTGGCGCAGCCAGTTGGCGATGTGCTGGCTGGAGATGCGCAGCGTCGCACGGTCTTCCATCAGGCCCACGTCGTTAATGTCCGGCACTTTCGAGCAACCCACGCCCTGGTCGATCCAGCGCACCACGTAACCGAGAATACCCTGGGCGTTGTTGTCCAGTTCGTTCTTGATCTGTTCCGGCGTCCAGCTCGGGTTGACCGCCAGCGGAATGGTCAGGATGTCGTCCACCGAAGCGCGGGTACGCTTGGCCAGTTCGGCCTGACGGGCGAACACGTCGACCTTGTGATAATGCAGCGCGTGCAGTGCAGCGGCGGTCGGCGACGGTACCCAGGCGGTGTTGGCGCCGGCCAGCGGGTGAGCGATTTTCTGTTCGAGCATTGCCGCCATCAGGTCGGGCATCGCCCACATGCCTTTCCCGATTTGCGCGCGACCTTGCAGGCCGGTGCTCAGACCGATATCGACGTTCCAGTTCTCGTAGGCGCCGATCCACTTCTCGGCCTTCATGTCGGCCTTGCGCACCATCGGGCCGGCTTCCATCGAGGTGTGGATTTCGTCACCGGTGCGGTCGAGGAAGCCGGTGTTGATGAACACCACGCGCTCGCTGGCAGCCTTGATGCAGGCCTTGAGGTTGACCGTGGTACGGCGCTCCTCGTCCATGATCCCGACTTTCAGGGTGTTGCGGGCAAGGCCCAGCACGTCTTCGATGCGACCGAACAGCTCGTTGGTGAACGCCGCTTCTTCCGGGCCGTGCATCTTCGGTTTAACGATGTAGACCGAGCCGGTGCGGGTGTTCTTGCGCGAGGTGTTGCCGTTGAGGTTGTGCATCGCTGCCAGACACGTCACCAGACCGTCGAGAATGCCTTCCGGCACTTCGTTGCCGTGCTTGTCGAGGATCGCGTCGATGGTCATCAGGTGACCGACGTTACGCACGAACAACAGCGAGCGCCCGTGCAGGGTCAGTTCACTGCCATCGACCTTGGTGTAGGTGCGATCCGGGTTCATGGTGCGGGTGAAGGTCTGGCCGCCCTTGGCGACTTCTTCGGACAGGTCGCCCTTCATCAGGCCGAGCCAGTTGCGGTAGATCACCACTTTGTCGTCGGCATCGACGGCAGCCACGGAGTCTTCACAGTCCATGATGGTGGTCAGTGCCGCTTCCATCAGAATGTCTTTGACGCCGGCGGCGTCGGTCTGGCCGACCGGGGTGCTGGCGTCGATCTGGATTTCGAAATGCAGACCGTGGTTTTTCAGCAGGATCGCGATCGGGGCATTGGCATCGCCCTGGAAACCGATCAGCTGAGCATCGTCACGCAGGCCGGTGTTGCTGCCGCCCTTGAGGGAGACCAGCAGTTTGCCGTCAGCGATCTTGTAACCGGTGGAGTCGACGTGGGAGCCGGCAGCCAGTGGCGCCGCTTCGTCGAGGAACGCACGGGCGAAGGCGATGACTTTGTCGCCACGCACCTTGTTGTAGCCTTTGCCCTTTTCCGCGCCACCGTCTTCGCTGATCGCGTCGGTGCCATACAGGGCGTCGTACAGCGAACCCCAGCGGGCGTTCGAGGCATTGAGGGCGAAGCGGGCGTTCATCACCGGTACCACGAGTTGCGGGCCGGCGGTGCGGGCGATTTCATCATCGACGTTTTGCGTCGTTGCCTGGAAATCAGCCGCTTCTGGCAGCAGATAACCGATTTCTTGCAGGAAGGCTTTGTAGGCCACGGCGTCGTGCGCCTGGCCGGCGTGTTCCTGATGCCAGGCATCAAGACGAGCCTGGAAGTCATCGCGTTTGGCGAGTAGGGCTTTGTTCTTCGGCGCCAGGTCATGAATGACCTTGTCGGCACCTTCCCAGAATTTTTCGGCGGTGAGGCCGGTACCGGGAATGGCTTCGTTGTTCACGAAGTCGAACAGGACTTTGGCGACCTGCAGGCCACCGACTTGAACGTGTTCAGTCATTGCTTGCCTCACTCTGCTCAGCTATTTCGCTTTTCAGCTCTTCAATTTAACAATGAAGCCTCTGGCCATTTAAACCACAAACCTTCCGACCAGTACATGCCATTGCTGGCGGCTGGGCTGGGACCAATCAACGGCTTGGGGGCCTTGCTGACGGGGCTTTCAGGGTTGCGAACGTGCCTTGGGCAGACATCGATCCAGCGTTATGTAGTGCGCGCTGCGGCATACTACATGATGAGTTGCGCTTGTGAAAATCAGACTAATTACGTCGTTCTGCGACCTCATGACGCATTGCGGTCACGTCGCGGAACGGGATGTTCTCAAAAAACCAGCAGATTGTTCCAGTTAAATATAAAAAGTTGTACACATAAATGCTTTCTGCCTGCTATGGCATCCCCCTGCGGTGCACACTTCTGTAGTGAGGGGATTTATCCCCGATGGGTGGCGAAGCCGCCCCCTGCGCGCTGACAGGTAGACCGAGCTGACAGGGTTTACGGCTGCTGCGCAACCGATCGGGGATAAATCCCCTCGCCACAGGTTGCATCCAAAACCAGGACACAGGTCTGCTGCCTGGGCTGAATCAAACCCTTGCCTATACTTGCCTTTCTATAACAAAAGTCATGACAAGAGGGCTGCGCCATGGATCATCTCGTACTCACTGTCTTCGCCCCGGACAAGCCCGGGCAGGTCGAGCGCATCGCCCAATGCATCGCCGAGCATGGCGGTAACTGGCTGGAAAGCCGCATGTCACGGATGGCCGGGCAGTTCGCCGGGATTCTGCGGGTGGGCGTGCCGGCGGAGGCTTACGACGAATTAGTCGATTCCCTACAAGCATTGTCGGCGCAGGGCATTCGCGTGCTGATTGCCGAGAGCGGCATCGAGCAGTCTTGCACCTGGAAACCGATCGCCATGGAGCTGGTGGGCAACGATCGTCCGGGCATCGTACGCGACATCACCCGTTTGCTCAGCGAGCAGGGGGTGAACCTCGAACGGCTGGTGACCGAAGTGCGCCCGGCACCGATGAGCAGCGAGCCGTTATTCCACGCTGAAGCAATTCTCGCGGTGCCGCTGACCCTGTCGCTGGACGTGCTGCAATCGCGCCTGGAAACCCTGGCCGATGATCTGATGGTCGAACTGGTGTTACGCACAGACGTTTAGGCGCCGCTGGGGTTATCCAGTTTTAACGTGCGCCTGCCTGTGGATAACCTGTAGAAACCGGGCGCAACGCCACGCTGGCTGTGGCTTGCCGGGAACTGATCAAAAAACCGCCAGCATTCAGTGACTTGCGCACAGACGGCGGGGATCACGCTGTGGATAACCTTGGGAAGGAACGTTGCAGGCCGCGAGAATCGTGGCCTGCATAGCTTTGTGCGTTTTTTTGATCAGCTGCGCCGACGCAGACTGATCACCGCATCGACGCTATAAACGGCCAGACCGGCCCAGATAAAGATGAACGCGATCAGCGTGCTCGACGACAGATGCTCACCAAACAGCAACACCGCCTGCAGCAGCACCAGCGTTGGTGCCAGGTATTGCAGGAAGCCGATGGTGGTGTAAGGCAGGTGGCGCGTGGCAGCGTTGAAGCACACCAGCGGCACCAGCGTCACCGGGCCGGCGGCTACCAGCCACCAGGCTTGCGAGGTGGTCCAGAATTCGGGTTGCGCGCTGGTTGCGGTCTGGTTGAACAACAGCCAGGCAATGGCGATCGGCACCAGCATCCAGGTTTCCACTACCAGCCCCGGCAAGGCTTTGACCGGCGCCTGTTTGCGGATCAAACCGTAAAAACCAAAGGTCAGCGCCAGCACCAGCGACACCCACGGCAGACTGCGACCTGCCACACTTGCTGCGCCACGCCGATGGCCGCCAGCCCCACGGCGATCCACTGCATGCGCCGCAGGCGTTCGCCGAGAATCAGCATCCCCAACAGCACGTTGACCAGCGGGTTGATGTAGTAACCGAGACTCGCTTCGAGCATGCGTCCGTTGTTCACCGACCACACGTAGGTCAGCCAGTTGGCCGCGATCAAGGTACCGCTCAGGGCCAGAATCGCCAGGCGTTTGGGGTTGTCGAGCAATTCGCGCAACCAGCCCGGATGCTTCCACACCATCAGCAACAGGGCGCCGAACAGCGCCGACCACAGCACCCGGTGAATGATGATCTCGACAGCGGGTACTTCGGCGATGGCTTTGAAGTAGATCGGGAACAGGCCCCAGATGATGTAGGCACTCAGGCCCAGAATGTACCCGCGACGCGGGTTGGCGGCTTGCATGCAGAATCCTTGCTTAGGCAGCTAACAAAGGAGGGATTGTAAGGAGGTTGTATAGATGTGTCGTGTCAGAAAGCGAAAAGATCGCAGCCTTCGGCAGCTCCTGCAGGGGAATGCGATCCATGTAGGAGCTGCCGAAGGCT
>NZ_JABULD010000361.1:0-11089 GCF_014060985.1 Pseudomonas sp. MD195_PC81_125 | reverse complement strand
AGGTCAATTAAAAACCCGACGCTGGCGCAAGGTGCTGGTTAACCTAGCTACGCCGCACATAAGCCTTGCCATAATGCCGCTCCATGCGCGCCTGAATCAGCTCCAGACCGATCGACATCAGCCAGTAAATGATCGCCGCCGTGGTCAGCATCTCGATGTAGCGGTAGCTCGAGCGTCCGTAGGACTGTGCCAGAAACATCACTTCCCAGACGCCCATCACCGAGATCAGTGACGAGTCCTTGAGCATCGAGATGAACTGGTTGGTGGTCGGCGGGATGATCGTGCGCATCGCCTGGGGCAGGGTGATGCGCCAGAAGATCACGCTCTCGCGCATGCCCAGCGCCAGCGAAGCTTCGCGTTGGCCGTAGGGCACGCCGAGGATGCCGGCGCGGAAAATCTCGCTCAGGTACGCGCCATAGTTGAGTGACAGGGCAATGATCCCGGCGACCACTGCGCCGGGCACCACGCCCAATTGCGGCAGGCCGAGGTAGATCAACAGGATCTGGATCAGCAGCGGCGTGCCGCGAAAGAACGAGGTGTAGAAACTGGCGATCCCGAACGCCACGGCGCTTTTCGACAGGCGCGCGAGGGCGGTGACGAAGCCCAGCAAAGACGAAGCGACGATGGCGCACGCGCAAAGAAACAGGGTCAGCGCCGCACCCTGCAGAAAGCCGTTGGGCGCCAGGTGCACGCCAAGCTTCATAAGCATATGAGCGAAAAAGCATATGGGCACAGCAAGCACGGTAATTCTCGATGGCGGCATGGGCCGTGAGTTGCAACGCGCCGGGGCGCCGTTTCGGCAGCCAGAGTGGTCGGCGCTGGCCCTGATCGAAGCGCCGCAAGCGGTCGAAGCGGTGCACGCCGCTTACATCGCCAGCGGCGCCAATGTGATCACCAGCAACAGTTATGCGGCCGTGCCGTTTCATATCGGCGAGGCGCGGTTTGCCGCTGAAGGTCAGGCTCTGGCGGCGTTGGCCGGGGAGCTGGCACAGCGTGCGGTACAGGCTTCGGGCAAAGCGGTGCGGGTGGCCGGTTCGTTACCGCCGCTGTTCGGTTCCTATCGCCCGGACCTGTTCGAAGCGACGCGGGTGAACGAATTGCTGGCGCCACTGGTGACCGGCCTGGCGCCGCATGTCGATCTGTGGCTGGCGGAAACCCAGAGCTCGATCATCGAGGCGCGTTCCATTCGTGCCGGTCTGCCGCAGGACGGCAAACCGTTCTGGCTGTCGTTTACTTTGAAGGATGAAGACACCGACGAAGTACCGCGTCTGCGTTCCGGTGAGCCGGTGGCTGAGGCTGCGGCCGTGGCGGCGGAGGCTGGGCGTCGAGACGCTGCTGTTCAACTGCAGCCAGCCGGAAGTGATCGGCGCGGCGATTGACGCAGCTCGCGATACCTTCGAACGCCTGGGCGTGCAGATTCATATCGGCGCGTATGCCAATGCGTTTCCACCGCAACCGAAAGAGGCGACGGCCAATGACGGCCTCGATCCGTTGCGCGACGATCTGGACCCGCCGGGGTATCTGCACTGGGCGAAGGATTGGCAGCGGCGTGGTGCCAGCCATTTGGGCGGTTGCTGCGGGATCGGGCCGGAACACATTGCGGTGCTGGCGCAGAAACTGGGGTAAACAACAGATCAAAAGATCGCAGCCTTCGGCAGCTCCTACAGGGGATTGATGTTCACCCTGTAGGAGCTGCCGATTTTGCTTTGACGATTTAACTACGGCACTCGACCAAGCCTTTCACCTGCCCGGTCGGCGTCTGGTTGGCATCGCTCAACCACTGCTCGAACCCTGCCGCAATCGCCGGCCACTCTGAATCCAGAATTGAATACCACGCGGTATCGCGGTTCTGGCCCTTGACCACCATGTGCTGGCGGAACACGCCTTCGAAGCTGAAGCCCAGGCGTTCGGCGGCGTATTTGGAGCGGGCGTTGCCGTTGTTGCACTTCCATTCCAGGCGCCGGTAGCCCAGCGCGAAGGCATATTTGGCGAGCAGGTACACCGCTTCAGTGCTTTTCGGCGAGCGCTGCATCGACGCGCCGAAGGTCACGTGGCCGATCTCGATGCGGCCCTGCGCCGGGACGATCGACATCAGGCTGAGGATGCCCTGCACCTGGCCTGTAGCGCGGTCGATGATGCTGAAGAAATACGGATCGCTGCTGGCCGCATGGTTGTTCAGCCAGTCATTGAACGCGTTGCGCTGCGGAAACGGCCCGTAGGGCAAGTAATCCCACAGCTTAGGGTCGGCGCCGGGGCCCTCAAGGGCGTTAAACAGCTCGTCGCCGTGGCGCGCCGGGTCAAGTCTTTCCAGGCGGATAAAGCGGCCTTCGAGCAGTTTGCTGGTGGGCGCCGGAACGCCTTTCCAGTCGGCAAGGGAAGTGGTCATGCACGCGGCTCCTTAAATGGCTTTGCGAAACTGGATGAATCCCGGGCGCTCGGCGATGCGCTCGTAGAGCTGGATCGCGGTGGCATTGGTTTCGTGGGTCAGCCAATGCACCTTGCAGCAACCGTCGGCCTTGGCGGTGGCGTAGACGTGTTCGATCAGCCGGCGTCCGACGCCAGTGCCACGGGTCTCCGGCGTCACCAGCAGGTCCTGCAGGTAGCAGGAGTTTTCGATGCTCCAATTGGAACGGTGATAGATGAAATGCACCATGCCCACTGCTTTTCCGTCGGCCCAGGCGAGGGCGGCATGAGTCGGTTCGCTCGGGTCGAGGAAGCGCTGCCAGGTGCTGTGCGTGACGGTGTCCGGCAACTCGGTGTTGTAAAAGCGCAGGTAGGCCTGCCACAACGGCAGCCAGGCAGTGTGATCACCGGCAGTCACCGGGCGGATCTGGATCTGACTCATGCTGATTTCCTTAACGCATCAAGTGGGCGAGGGTCTGGTCATTGATGTCGGGGCTGGCAGCGAGGCCTTCGCGCACGCCGGCAATGTCTTCGGCGCTGCGGTTCTGGCTGAGCTTGCGCTTGCCTTCGAGGCGGTCGATGGGAATGGCGAAACCGACGATGGCCTTGAGCATGCCGTCGATGTAGTCGGCTGGCGCGTCGTCGACCTTCCACGGCTGCGCGCGCCCGGCTTCATGGCGATCAGTCAGTGTGCTGACGATGTCGAGCAGGCGCCTGCCGTCGCTGAAGGTTTCCGCGTGGCCGTAGGCGTGCACGGCGACGTAGTTCCAGGTCGGCACGACTTTGCCGTGCTCGGCCTTGCTCGGGTAAAACCCGGGGCTGACGTAGGCGTCGGGGCCGGCAAATATCAGCAGCGCTTCGGCGCCGTCGCGCAGGTCTTTCCATTGCGGATTGGCTTTGGCCAGGTGCCCGTACAGCGTGCCGTTCGGACCCTGTTCGCGGTGCAGCAGCACCGGCACATGGCTGGCTTGCAGACCGTTTTCACCGTGACTCACAAGAATGGCAAGGCGAGTGGCGAGGATCAGTTCGTGCAATTGCGACAGGTCGTCGATGGCGAAGGCGCGGGGCGTGTACATGGAGAGATTTTCCTTGGCGAATGCCTGCATCCTAGGCAGGCTATTGGTCTGTTGTAAGAGCCATTGATGACCAATTTCATAGGTCCATTGTCATGCCCGAATCGACCACACTGTCTATGCCGTTCAATCCGGCGGGAATCGAACTCGACCGCCGCCAAGGCTTGAGCCGCCAGCTCTATCAGGCATTGCGCGCGCGCGTGCTGGATGGACGCCTGGCCAGTGGCACGCGCTTGCCTGCCAGTCGCGATTTGGCGCTGGCCCTGGCGATTTCGCGAAACAGCGTGGTGCGGGCCTATGACCAGTTGTATGCCGAGGGTTTTATCGAGGGGCGGGTGGGGGGACGGCACGTATGTTGCCCAATTGCCCCAGACAGTGCTGCCGGCAAAAAAACTATCCACAAAAATATCCACAGGGTTTTCAACAGGCTTACCCACAGCCTTATCCACAGATGGGCTGGATTTGCCTGTGGATTCATCCAGCAAGGTTATCCACAGTGCTGCGCTGACTCGCATCCAAAACAATCATTTGTCCCGTCCACCGAGTGGCCCGCCCCGGGCTTTTCGGGTGGGTGTTCCAGCGTTCGATCTGTTTCCTTTTGATGTCTGGGCCAAGCTGAATGCGGCTTTCTGGCGCAAACCGGATCTGCAGCAACTGTGTTACGGCGATCCGGCCGGCGATGCACGATTACGCGGCATGATCGCCGCCTATTTGCGCAGTTCACGAGGCCTGCCATGCACAGCTGAGCAAATAGTGATCACCAGTGGCGCACAGCAGGGGATCAGTCTTTGTGCACAGCTGTTGGTCGAGCCGGGTGACGGCGTGGCGATCGAGAATCCGGGCTATCGGGCAGCCGGTCATGCCTTCGCCGTAGTCGGTGCGCGGTTGCACGGAGTGGCGGTGGACAGTGAGGGAATCGATTGCAATCAACTGGCGGACCTGAAGGACTGTCGGCTGACTTACGTCACTCCATCGCACCAGTACCCCACCGGCGTGGTCATGAGTCTGGCTCGACGGCTTGAGCTGTTAGCCTGGGCCGAGCGCGCACAGGGCTGGATCGTCGAGGATGATTACGATGGCGAGTACCGTTACAGCGGTGCGCCGCTAGCCCCTTTGGCTGCCCTTGACCGACATGGGCGCGTCCTTTATGTCGGCACATTCGGCAAAGTCGCTTTTCCGGCATTGCGTCTGGGTTATCTGGTGTTGCCGCCGGGATTGGTGGATGCCTTTGCCCAACGGCGCGCCGTGGATGTGCGTCATTCGGAAGTCAGTACGCAAGCGGTGATGGCCGAGTTCATGGCCGCCGGGCATTTCCAGCGGCACATCCGGCGCATGCGTCGCGCGGCGTTGAGTCGGCGCAACAGTCTGCTCGGTGGCTGGCCGCAAGATATTGCGGGCATCGGCCCATTGCCCGCTGTCGCCGCCGGGCTGCACTTGACCGTTGCCGTCGAGAATGTGGCACGCGAACGCGAACTGATTGATCTGGCGCGCGGTGTCGATGTCGAAATCAATGCCTTGAGCAGCTATTGGCTGGAAGACTCGACGGTTCCGGTCGATCGTCGTGCCGGGCTGGTTCTGGGCTTCGCAGCCGTGTCTGAACAGGCGATCGAGGCGGCGCTCCAGCGTTTGCGAACGGTTTGGTGCACCCCTTTGACTTGAAGCGGGAGCCATGCAGGCGCCCGCATCCGTTCTCAAGGGCGTGGTTCGAGTTGCAGGAACACACTCGGATCACTGATCCGGCGCAAGACGTAATCAAGCGGCGTCAGACTACTCAAGGCTTTACGACGTTCGGCACTGAGCGACTGCAGGTGTGCATCGGCGATTTTCAGGTGTGCGGCGGTGAATTGTTCTGGCGGGTCTGCCAGCGAATCATAGTGAAAGTGCGCCAGCCACAGCGGTCGGTCCTGATCAGTGCTGTCGAGTATCTGATATTCCTGAAAATAATCCTGGCGCTTTTTGGTCCTGATCCGCCCCTGGTCGTTTCTTGCGACCCGCACTTGGTCGTTTTCCAGCAGCCATTGCAAGTAGGCTTGTCGCGGCTGGCGATGTTTGAGCAGTTCTGCGCGCACGGCGATGCCTTGGGCGCGCAGGCGCTCGGCGGCGCCGTTGAGTTCCATGCTCAAGGTTGCGACGGGCAGCCGCGTTCCACCGCCGGCGACGATGCGCGCCTGGGCTTGTTCAACATTGCTTGCCAACTGCTCCAGTCGGCGGGCCTGATTATTGAAGAGATCCTGCATGTCAGCCGGTATGCGGTTGGGTTTGAGCGCATCGCGACGGGTCCGGTCGATGAACGCCTGGACGTGCTCATTTTGGGTCAGGGCGTCATCGATGATGTCGATATCGTCGAGGTGCGCTTTGGGAGCCGCCTTCGGGGCAACCGGGAGTACTTGTTGCAGCAACGCGTCGCTCGCGGTTGCCGGCTTGGCGGGTGCAGGATCGCGTGGACGACTCTTGGTGACCTTGCCGGCGGGGCGAGACGGTCCTGCGACCGGTGGCTTTGCCGCGAGCGGCATGGCTCTGTCGGCGTTCTCCGGCAGCCCTTCGCTCAATTGTTCCTGGGCCAACTGCCTGAACTCACCGATAAGGCTTTTGATTCGCTCGATTTCGGTTCGGTCGATCATGTCGGGGTACTCGCCTGGCAAGTCGCCCAAGCGTTGTTCGGCGTCATCATAGACATCGATCAACCGGCTCAAGCGATCGATGCGCGCCTCCACGCTCTGTCCCGTATCGGGCGATCTGAGCAAGGCGGCATGCTGGTGACTGGCGGTTGCCGCTTCGACAATCAATACACCGGTTGCTTCCCGTGCCGCTTGGGTGGCCGTGGTACGCAGGCATAATTCATGGGACATGCCGATGGCATTGGATTTCAAGTCCCATTGAGTAAAAGCAGGCAGCAGGTTGCGCAATTGTTGGGCGGTGGTCATGCCGGCGCTGCCGGTAGCATCAAGCGCGGCGAGGGAGTCGTAGGACTGTTTCAGGCGGGCAATCATTTCCTGCTCAACGCCAGGGTTTGTTGCACCTCCTGAATATGCGACTGCAATGCGCTCGACGAATCGATCACGGTGTTCTCGACCAGCTTTTGAGTCAGCTGCGAGTACGCGTTGCGTTTGAGGACGAACCAGAGGCTGAGGTTTTTCTGCAGCAGCACTGTCATGCGCTGCAACTCGCTGAAATAGCCCTCTGTTCCGCCCAGCAGGCGCCACTGGCCGAGGTTTTTCAGGGCCTCGTCGTAATCGCCTATGAGTTTTTCCACCTGCTCAAGGTAGCGTCTGGAGGCCTCTTCATGGGCTTGCCCCGAACTGCCCAGCAATGATGTCTGAGCGGTTTCCAGGGCGGCGTTAGCCGTGGCTTCCTGACCTCTGAAAACGTCCAGGGCCGAGCCCAGTTGGCTTCTTTGCGTTTCCTTTTCCTTGCGCTGAGCCTTGAGCCGGCTCTTGAGGCTTGTGCCTCCGGCGCCGCCGCGCAAGCGCAGTCGTGTGTCCACGAACCATTGACCCCGCTGGTTATGGATCAACAGAGGCCCGGTGTTTGAAGGCGTCTTCGGATAGACGATCAGCACCTGCTCGTCATCGTTTTCCATGACCTGAAACCAGCGCTCACCGACCTGGGCAAAGGTCTTTGAATTGAGGCGATACATGGGCGCCTTGCCGCGCAGCAAGGTTTCCAGATTGGCCGCGGTCAAGTCAGGAGGCGAGACTGCCAGCCCGTTCAAAAACGTTGCCAACGCCGATGTCGAACGACGAGGTACCGAGCCGCTGGCTGCAAGCGAAGAGCAGTGGCTGTCAGGCAGCTCGCCAGTCATGACGGTATTGATGTGCGTAACCGTGGGCAGCGCAGGCCTCGTTGGGCGGATGATTTCGACTCTGGGCATTGTTGCGGTGCGGGTGCCGGTCTTGCGTCGAGCGGCGGCGTGATGGGCCAGAATCATCCCCATGTTCAGCAGCATGTCGGCAATGGCGCTCCACTGGGCACGCTGATCGCCGCGATTGTATGCGTCAACGACTTGATCAGTTTCACTGATGCTTTGCCAGACCCAGATAGCGGCTCCGGCCGGGCCGCAGAGAAAGTTTGCGGCCACGTTGAGCAGCGCCCAGCCGCTGTCGCGCAGCAGGTTCCAGCGTCGTTGCGCATTAGACAGTGATTGACGGTCCGCGAGCTCGGCCATCGCCAGTGCATGGGTCTTGAACAGGACCGTAAACACGTCCCCGGTCAGCTCTTGTGTGGACAACTCGACAGGCCCGGCCCAGTTCGCGGAGGTCCAGGGCTCGGCAAGCATTTGTGCCCCCAGCCATGGACTCGGCAGGCCGACAGGGAACGTGTATTGCTCATACTTGAAGCTGGTTTGCGAATCCGCCAGCCATGCGAGTACCGAATCTCTCAAGGCGCCTGATTGATGCAAGGCGTACAACAGGTTTTGTGTCGAAGGGAACTGCAGCAGTGGCTGATCCATCAAGGAGCGATACAGCAGACAAGGCCCGGTTTCGTTATTGCGTTCAGCGATGATGAACATATTGGTGACGGTGTCACCGTTGTCCTGCCCGGCCTGCACGAACTTCAGGGGACGGATGCCTACGGTACGCGGCCGGCCGGGCGTCGGTTTGAGCCATTCACGCACAAAGCGATAACCCTGCTCATCGATACCGCCAAGGCCACGCAGTTTGCACTCCAGCGCAATCAAGGGAAGCAGCGCTTGCAATTGGCTGATGTAAAAAGCCTGCTGCAACGGTGCTTGCACCGGATCGTCAATCAATCTGTTTCTGATCAGTTCAGGGTAGGCCTGGCCAATATCAACCTTGGCCGCCATGTTCGTCAGGTAGGCGACCGTCAGCCAGGACGGCACCGGGTATGCCGGGCTGAACGTAATGGAGGCCAGATACGGCGCGCTGTTTTGCAGTGCGTACTCAGCCAGGGTTTCGGTGTGAGTGTCGTGCGGATTGGGCAGCGTCACGCCGCCCGATTCGAAACTATGGGTGACATGGATGCGCAAGTTCTCCAGCGGCAGCCCGACAGCAGTTTTCTGCTCGGCAAGAATCGCCTCACGCATACGGTTCTGTGCATAGGTGTCGATAGACGGAATCGGTTGCAGGACAGTGTCTGCCTGGCGATAAAGCTGGCCCAGGGCATTGATCGATTGGCTGTACTGATCAAGGTCGGCGGCCGATGCGTCAAACAGCCAGTCGGGTATTGCCTCGTTCAGACCGATGAGCGCGTTCGCTGGCGGCTCGCTGTCGTCCAGCACAGAGGGAAGAGTGCCGCTCGGCGATTGTGCTGCGGTGACGAGGCTTTGTCGGGTCAATGCCTTAATGGCATCCAGCTGGCTGGAGACCAGCGCCCAGGCCATGTGATCAAAGAAATTGCCTTCGGGTTCGAATAATTGCCACTGCAGGTTCTGACCGCTCGGCAATGCGATGCGCGAAGGCAATGAATCACCCAGTTGCTCAAGAGAGTCGTACGTTTCATAACCGTTTTCCACGGTGTACATCATGACCAGATCGCGTTGCTCGTAACGTCCGGTCACCACGGCAGCGCCCCCCAGAAGAAAGTGATGTGCGATGCCTTGAGCATCGACGCCATCCATATCCAGCAGGCATACCCGAATGGCCGCCAGTGTTTTGTCCTGGATCAGACGTTTCTGTTTATCGGGTTGCTGAGAGATGGCCCGCGCGACCCGGCACTGAATCTCATCCCAACCGTCAGCGCTGCTCACGTCCAGGGCTTTGCGCAATGCTTCGGACAGGGCCTGCCATCGCGGCACCTGGTGTTGAGTGCTGTTCCAATATTCCAGCTGGTGTTCGGCAAAAGCCACGAACAGCAAGGGCGAGCAGTCATTGAGCACCACGGCAATGGCCTCGATATCGACGTCCAGATGCACCACGGGCGTGGCCTGGGGATTCAGGGTCAGATAGTGTTCGCCCTCCAGATAGTTGGCACTGGAACCGCTCAGGCAGTGGCGGATCAGGGTCTGGGTCAGCGATTCGTATCGGGTCGGCAAGGCCATCAGATTACCGTCGAGCCACTGCCATTGCGGTGTTGCGATCTTGGTCACATCGGGATCGATATCTCGTTGCGGATAGCGCGCTTTCAGTGCCTGGCGGAGCATGGTGGCGGCGACCTCATCGATTGTCGGGCCGCGACTGGTCTGGTGGATGATCAGGCTTTTTTGTAGCAGTGTCCGGGTTTCGCCGTTCTCTGAATCGTTGCTCATTGTCACTTCCTTTTGACGTGGCGGGTTCATTTGAAAAACAGTGCGCGTGCCTGCTGCGGGCTGATCGCGCTGCGATAGATGGCAATGATTTGCGGGTTGCTGCTGGCGGAGCTCAAATCGATGGCGCCGGCCAGGCGCCGCTGTTCCTGAAGTTTCAGGTGGGCCGCCGTGAAGGCATCGACAGGCGCGTCGAGGCTGTCGTAATGGAAGTGGGCGTACCATAACGGCCTGCCGGTGCCTCGCTCGCGAATCTCATACTCCTGCAAGTAATCCTTGCGCGGCCCTTTCAAGCGGCGTCGGGCTCCGCTCGAGACAATGACGACTTCCTCCTTGCTTAATAACCATTGGATCCGGGCAGCCGTGGGCGGTTGTTGTTTGATCATTTGCACCCGCACCCGGTAACCCTCGGCGTACAGGCGCCCACAGGCTGCATGCAGCTGCGCGATCAGCGCGGGTGGTTCCTCGGTGCTGTTGGCCCGCAGGCGCGCCTGCTCCAGGTTTTTTGCCTGCTCATCAAGCTGTTCGGCCTTGTGCTGAAACAATTCTTCGATTTCTATCGGGATGCGCCCGGGCTTTTTCGCGTGCGCCTCGGTCTGCCGGATGAATCCTTCCACGCCCTCCAGCAGCGTCTGGCCTTGAGTCAGTTGCGTGGCGAGATCCGTGGCGGAGGCCGTGGGGTGACGACGACCGGGCTGTACGCGCTCGACCCAGACTCCCGGAGTTTTTTCATGAAAGGTGGCAATCACGTTGCCGGTCATGGGCGCTTTTACATCGAGCAGGATCGGTTGTCCTGGCGCCGAAGGACGCAGTTCCCCAACGACCGTGCCTTTGAAACGGGTTTTGATGACTCGTTTGCGTGAAGCCGGCGCTGGCCTTGAAGGGCCGGGAAGAGGTTTGACAGGCGCGTGATCCACCAGCAGTTGCGCCAGGTGCTTTTCGGTCTGCTGCTGGAATTCGCCGATTCGGGTGCGTAGATGTTCGAACGGCAGATCAAGGATTTCGTCCTTGTGGTTGACCTGAAAATCTTCGAGCGACTGAGCGATGTCGGCAAACTGTTCCAGCAGGTCGTTGAGGCCTTCGATCCGTTCGATGGTCCCGAGGCTGGGGTGTTCGGTCATCAGTTCCTGAGAGGTCTGGATGACCAGATTGCTGCTGTCGATCAAGCGTACGAGATCGGCTTGCGCCTGGCTCGGGCCTGCCGGCGCCTGTTCTTTCAGACAGAGATCGCGCGCCAGCGAAACCTGCAGCGCCTTGAGATCGTTGACACTGTAAGCAGGAAGCCTGGTGCGATAGGTATTGGCGATTTGCGCGGCGCTCTTGCCCAACCGGCTCAGTTCCTGGAAGCGCGATTGGGCGAATTCGATCCTGTTGATCATGCCTTCGCTTAAGTCTGACATCTTGCGATAGG
>NZ_JABULD010000194.1:0-14675 GCF_014060985.1 Pseudomonas sp. MD195_PC81_125 | reverse complement strand
CAATATGGTAGAGCGGTCCTTCATTGGAAAGACTGGTCATGTGCAGGATGTACTCACCCAATACCAACAGCACCAGCGAAATCAGGAAGAACATCCCGGACTGTTGTAAGGAAAGACTGATCCAGCCCGGTGCAATATCCGTTTTCAGAAAGCCGCTGGCGACCACATAAAAACAGTAGATGAGATTCGCTACAGCCCCGAAGAGTGAAAGTGAAGTGACCAGGCGCATCGGAGCACGCGTAGTCGACACCAATAACAACATGCCGCGATCAATACTTTCGCGCAGTCGTTTTCTTTGCGTGACGCGAGGGCTGGAGCTGTAGTTCAGATTGGCGCGGGCAAAACCGCCTGTCGCAGGCAGGTGACGATAAGTAACCGACGGCTGCGGATGTTGAAGAATAAAATTGATCACCCGTTTGCTGAGCACCCGGTACTGAGGCGCATCGGTGGCGAGATGAATGCCGTTGAACGATTTGTAGACTTTGTTGAAAACGGAGTAAGCGACTTCATAGGCGAGGCTTTGAGGGGGCTTCTGTTTGTTTTTGGCAAAAACCACGTCTGCACCGCTGACCGCTTTGTCGAGCATTTCAGGTAGAAAAGCGATGTCATCAACGAGTGGGTCTATCACCGCGACGAAATCACCCAGGGCATTCTCCAGACCTGCCCACGATGCGGTGTCGGCATCGACTTCTTTAGTCAAGGCATAAACTTGCAAGTTTGGCAGGCCATTTTCAGCAGTCAGACTTTTTAATATGGATATGCTGTCATCGTCAGACGCGTTGTCGACAACAATTAGTTCATAGTCACTTACCAGTGTCGACATCCGTTCGACTGCGTCTGCCAGGATACTTCCAAGATGGTTTGATTGGTTGCGAACGACGAAAACAACCGAAAGAAATACCGGAAAAAATACCATTTAGAGTTCCTCGAGACGTCAGCCGCAGGCTGTCGCCCATAATTTCGAAAAAAAGCGCGTAATCTTAATCTGCACGGTAGGTGGCGTCACCCTTTTCGTTGCTGGCATTTCGCAGGAAACTCGACAAGGAAGCCCGCTGGCTACGACTTGCATCGAACCGTTGCCGTTCGTTCAGCGAACAATTAGTCGTGTATCCTTGGCTATTTTTTCCGGTTGGGCCTGCTTTATACGCATCAATTGGCGATAGTGGAGCGTCGGGAGAAATTTTTATCGCTTCACCCTCGCGCTTGGACGGCGGGTCGGTAGTGCGTTCGAGCGTTTTTACTTCGGAGTGATGTACTCAATGATTTTCTGGTGGCTCATGCCCGCAATCTGCATTTTTTCATTCGCAATGACCGCAGGCCTTCGCCGATATGCTCTTGCGCGCAGCATGCTCGACGTACCCAATGATCGCAGCTCCCACACGATTCCTACACCGCGTGGCGGTGGCGTATCGATCGTTGTGACGTTTTTATGTGGTCTGCTGACGATGTGGTTGACGGGAGTCATCGATCTGCATTTTTTTCTTGGTGCTGCCGGTGCGGGCGGGTTGGTAGCCTGATCGGGTTTATGGATGATCACGGTCATATTGCCGCTCGCTGGCGCCTTCTCGGGCACTTTGGTGCGGCGCTCTGGGTGCTGGGCTGGATCGGCGGGCTGGCACCGGTGGAGGTGTTCGGATTGCGCTTCGACCTTGGCTGGGTTGGTCATTTCTTCGCGCTGTTCTATCTGGTATGGATGTTGAATCTGTACAACTTCATGGATGGGATCGATGGACTGGCGAGTGTGGAAGCAATCAGCATCTGTGGTTCTGTTTGTGTCCTGTATTGGGCAAGCGGGCAGCCAGGTCTTATTTGGGCACCTTTTCTGCTGAGCATGGCGGTTCTGGGCTTTCTGCTGTGGAATTTTCCACCAGCAAAAATTTTCATGGGCGATGCGGGAAGCGGATTTCTGGGTGTGATCCTGGGTGTCCTGTCATTGCAGGCAATGTCGATAAATCCGGATTTCCTCTGGGTTTGGCTTATTTTGCTGGGCGTGTTCATTGTTGATGCCACGTTCACGTTGCTTCGACGGTTGTTGCGCGGCGACAAAGTGTACGAGGCTCATAGAAGTCACGCTTATCAGTATGCGTCACGTCGATATGGGCGACATCTGCCGGTGACAGCAGCCGTTGCCTTGATCAACGTGCTGTGGCTGTTGCCCATAGCGTTTTGCGTAGTAGCCGGTAGGGTGGACGGTGGATTGGGGCTGATAATTGCATACCTTCCGTTGCTGGTCCTCGCGGTGAAGTTTCATGCAGGAGAACTCGAAGTCAAAACCGTTGTCCGGTGATTGATAGACAAAATCGGTAGGGTGTCAAAATATTACGTACAATGATTGCGGATTTAGCAGAGTACGCGCAGGTCGGTTGAGGTTTATGGATAAATTACGCGCCTTTTTGCTGGGTTTGCCACGCAGGCAAAAACGACTGATTCAAGTTGCCACAGATGTGTTTCTGGTCTGGGCGTCTCTCTGGCTCGCATTTATCGTCCGCCTCGGCATCGACGATATGTACAATCCGTTAAGGGCGCATTTCTGGCTGTTCGTCAGTGCACCGATCATCGCAATTCCGCTTTTCATCCGTTTCGGCATGTACCGTGCGGTCATGCGCTACTTTGGTAACGATGCGCTGATTGCGATCGTCAAGGCGGTCAGTCTTTCCTCGCTGATCCTGGCGCTGGTGGTGTATTGGTACAGCAACCATGAGGCAGTGGTCCCGCGCTCGATTATTTTCAACTATTGGTGGCTCAGTCTGGTCATTATTGGCGGATTGCGCCTTTGTATGCGTCAGTACTTCATGGGCGACTGGTTCACGGCCGCGCAGCATGTGCCATTCACCAGCCGCGAAGACGGACTGACCAAGGTCGCCATTTACGGTGCGGGGGTAGCCGGCAATCAACTGGTTGCCGCTTTACGCATGGGACGGGTCATGCGGCCGGTTGCATTTATCGACGATGACGCGAGTATTGCAGATCGCTCCATCTCCGGCCTTCAGGTGTACAAGCCCAAGCACATCCAGCAAATGATCGACGTTACGGGCGCTCAGGAAATCCTCTTGGCGCTACCATCATCAACCCGGGCTCGTCGCCGAGAAATCCTCAATCTGCTCGAAGGGTTTCCGCTCCATGTTCGCAGTGTTCCCAACTTTACTGATCTGGCCAGCGGACGGGTTCGGGTGGAAGACATTCAGGAGGTCGATATTGCCGACTTGCTGGGGCGTGACTCGGTTCCGGCTCAACCTGACCTGCTAGCCCGGTGTATCAAGGGCCGAGTAGTGATGGTAACTGGCGCTGGCGGGTCCATCGGCTCGGAGTTGTGCAGGCAGATTTTTGCCCTGGGTCCGACCACGCTGATTCTGTTCGAACACAGCGAGTTCAATCTCTACAGCATTCTTTCGGAGCTTGAGCAGCGCGGTAACAGGGAATCGGTCTCAGTACGGCTGTTGCCGATACTTGGATCAATCCGCCATCAGGACAAACTGCTTGATGTGATGAAAACCTGGAAAGTCGATACGGTTTACCACGCAGCGGCGTACAAACACGTGCCGATGGTCGAGCACAACATTGCCGAGGGCGTGCTGAACAATGTCATCGGTACGCTCAATACTGCTCAGGCCGCCCTGCAGTCCGGTGTTGCGAACTTTGTTCTGATCTCCACCGACAAAGCAGTGCGGCCCACGAATGTCATGGGCAGTACCAAGCGGTTGGCCGAGTTGACGTTGCAGGCCTTGAGCCGTGAGATAGCGCCGGTATTGTTTGGCGACAGTTCCAACGTGTCCCGAGTCAATAAAACCCGCTTCACCATGGTGCGTTTCGGCAATGTGCTGGGATCGTCGGGTTCGGTGATCCCGCTGTTTCACAGCCAGATCAAGTCAGGCGGCCCGCTGACGGTCACCCATCCCAAGATAACTCGCTACTTCATGACGATCCCGGAAGCCGCGCAACTGGTGATACAGGCCGGATCCATGGGGCAGGGTGGCGATGTCTTCGTGCTGGACATGGGCGAACCGGTCAAAATTGTCGAGCTGGCAGAAAAAATGATCCACCTGTCGGGCTTGAGCATTCGTTCCGAGCGCAACCCGCAGGGCGATATTTCCATCGAGTTCACTGGCTTGCGGCCAGGTGAAAAGCTCTACGAGGAGCTGTTGATCGGCGACAACGTAGCAGCAACACCCCATCCGATGATTATGTCCGCCAACGAGGATCACCTTCCTTGGGATGTACTCAAGGCGCGCCTGCACGAATTGCTCGTCGCAGTCGAAAAGGATGATTACTCACGAGTGCGCCAGTTGCTGCGCGAAACTGTCAGCGGCTACACCCCGGACGGCGAAATCGTCGACTGGATCTATCAACAACGCCGTCTCGAACCCTGATTGTTTCACATCCTGTAATAGACGCATTTTTGACACCCGCCAACCATCGCCTAAGTTTGGAGAGCAGCTTCGGAAAAGCTGCTTTCTCAAACGATGATGGAGCGTCACTTATGCGTAACGGTTTTTTTCTACTCTCTGGTTTTTTGCTTTGCTCACCAGTGCTTCAATCGCTGTAGTGGCGGCACCTGCCGTTGTCCCGAACGCGGAAAAGGCGACAATGGTGAGCGATACCGTTGCGACGTCTACCAGTGAAAAGGTCGATCTCAACGGTGCCGACGCAGCCACTTTGCAAAAACAATTGGCCGGAAGTTGGTGAGACAAAGGCCAAAGCCATTGTTGCGTACCGTGATGCTAATGGACCATTCGCTTCGGTGGATGAGTTGCTGGAAGTGAAGGGCATCGGCAAGGCGATCCTCGATCGCAATCGCGACAAGCTGGAAGTGAACTAAGCTGATAATTCAACGCCAAGGGGCCGGTCATTGACCGGCCTTTCTGCTTTCTGGTGGCAGAGATGCGACAGAGGGAGCGCCGTCACGTCTGTCGGCGAGCTGAAAATTATGGGTATCATATTGTGTTGAGATTATGCCTATAATAATTTCCGTCACCTCCAGGCAAGTGAGCCTTGGAGGCACATCTCCCAATAGGTTTCAGGAGCGCTCTCATGAGTTCAGTCCAGTCTCAAGGTACGGCCGTCGTCACTGGCGCATCGTCCGGTATCGGTGCCATCTACGCGCAGCGGCTGGCAGCGCGTGGTTTTGATTTGCTGTTGGTGGCACGGGATCAACAGCGTCTTGAAATTGCCGCGGGCGAGTTGCGCGAAGCGCACGGTGTAAAGGTCGAAGTGCTCAAAGCCGACCTGACGCAAAAGGACGATGTCCTCAAACTCCAGCAACGCCTGCGCAGTGATTCGAGCATCAGCCTGTTGGTGAATAACGCAGGGGTCGCAGCCGATGGCTTGCTTGCCAATTCCGATGCCGAGCAACTGGAGCGTCTGATCCAGTTGAACGTCACCGCCGTAACGTTGCTGGCCTCGGCAGCCGCCGCCAGTCTTGCCAAGGCCGGACGTGGCACGATCATCAACATTGCCTCGGTGGTGGCGCTGTTTCCGGAGCGCTTCAATGCCACCTACAGCGCGAGTAAAGCCTACGTGTTGAGCCTGACTCAATCGCTCAACGCCGAGCTCGAAGGCACTGGCGTGAAGGTGCAAGCGGTGCTGCCCGGCGTTACCCGCACTGAAATCTGGGAACGCTCGGGCATCGACGCCAGCGGTATTCCGGCGGAGATGGTGATGGAAGCTGGCGAGATGGTCGATGCGGCGCTGGCCGGTCTGGATCAGGGCGAGTTGATTACCATCCCGTCGCTGCCGGATGAGGGTGAATGGCAGGCCTTTGTGCGTGCACGACATGTCATGGCACCGAATCTGTCGCGCAGCTCTGCGGCCCAACGCTACAAGCATTGATCAGAGGTAACTGTGGTATGAGTGAAGGTCGAATTGTTGTCACCGGTATGGGCCTGGTTTCGCCTTTGGGCAGTGACGTCGAGGTTGTCTGGCAGCGCTTGCTGGCCGGGCGCTCGGGCTTGCGCAATTTGCCGGACGCGGTGAGCGCAGATTTGCCGACCCGGGTCGCCGGGATGGTGCCAACGGCGGCGGAGGACGTCGAGGCCGGTTTCGATCCGGACCTTGCCACGCCACCCAAAGAGCAGAAAAAGATGGATCGCTTCATCCTGTTTGCCATGGAAGCGGCACGCCAGGCGCTGGCGCAGGCCGGATGGCAGCCGTCCGAGGCCAAGGATCAGGAACGCACCGCAACGATCATCGGCTCCGGTGTTGGCGGGTTCGGTGCAATAGCCGACGCCGTACGCACCACCGACAGTCGTGGCCCGCGTCGTCTGTCGCCGTTTACCATCCCATCGTTTCTGGTCAATCTGGCGGCCGGACATGTGTCGATCCAGCACGCTTTGAAAGGCCCGCTCGGCGCACCGGTGACTGCTTGTGCTGCCGGGGTCCAGGCGATTGGCGACGCTGCGCGGATGATTCGTGCCGGTGAAGCGGACATCGCGGTTTGTGGCGGAGCGGAAGCCTGTATTGATCGGGTCAGTCTGGCCGGTTTTGCCGCGGCGCGGGCGCTGTCCAGTGGTTACAACGACACCCCCGAACGAGCTTCACGGCCGTTTGATAGCGGTCGCGATGGTTTCGTGATGGGCGAAGGCGCCGGGCTGCTGGTGATCGAGTCGCTGGAGCATGCACTGGCCCGCGGTGCGCAACCGTTGGCTGAGCTGGTCGGTTATGGCACCACTGCCGACGCCTATCACCTCACTGCCGGGCCGGAAGATGGCAGCGGTGCGCGACGGGCGATGCAGTTGGCGTTGGCTCAGGCAGGTGTTGCGCCGGAGCAGGTGCAGCATCTGAATGCGCATGCGACTTCAACGCCGGTGGGTGATCTTGGTGAGTTGGCAGCGATCAAGGCACTGTTCGGTACGGAGAATAAAATCGCTGTGACTTCGACCAAATCCGCCACCGGGCATTTGCTGGGTGCTGCCGGCGGACTGGAAGCGATCTTCACCCTGTTGGCCATCCGCGATCAGGTCGTCCCGCCGACGCTCAACTTCGATAATCCCGATCCGGCGAGTGCGGGTATAGACATTGTTCATGGTCAGGCACGGTCGATGCCGATCGAGTATGCCCTGTCCAACGGTTTCGGTTTCGGCGGGGTAAACGCCAGTGTGCTGTTCAAGCGCTGGCAGGCTTAGTCCTGCGATTGCTTGAGGTGATCGCGCGTGACGTCGAGGATGCGTTGGGCAAACTCGGCGTCAGCGACACTGCGTGACAGCAAGAGCGCGCCGACCAGCGTCGACATGATGACAATGGCCCGGTCGGCGCCGTTGTCGCCCTCAAGGGTGCCTTCGATTTGACTCAGTCGGGCATTGAGTACCGCATCACTGGTCGGGCTCGGCTGGCCGCGCAGACCCAGCTCTGAGGAAATGGTCAGCAGCGGGCAGCCTTCGTGCGGGGAGGTCTGATGCCATTCGGAAAGATAAGTGTCGATAAATGCCTGCAGCGGCTGTTCCTGAGCAAAGATCTCGGCGCACAGGCCATCGACTTGAGCACTCGCCTCCTGCAAGGCTTTTTCGACCAGTTCGTCCTTGGATTTGAAGTGCGAATAAAAGCCGCCGTGGGTCAGCCCCAGTGCTTTCATCAAGGGTTGCAGGCCGGTGGCACCGATGCCGTCTTTGCGAAATCGCGCCGAGGCTTCCTTGATGATCCGCTGATGGGTTTGAGCTTTATGATCTTGCGAGTAACGCATGTGGAACTCTCCGCAACAAGACCACCATCTTAACCAAGGTAAATGAAATGGTGACTGTACTTCTACTTCTTAAAAGCGTGCGGCTGAGTCCAACATGATCCTTAGGGGAATACGCTCCACAAAAAACAAACCCCGCCTGATCCGGCGGGGTTTTTCGTTCAGCGATCCTGCGCGTCCTTGATGTCCGCTTCGGCGTTGCGCTGCGCAACGCGCTTGCGTTCCTCATCGGTCAGTTCAACCTTGGTGGCGGTGTCGCGCAACATCATCAATCCGCCAACGATCGAGCCGATTGCAACGACCAGAATCAACCAGGCATACCAGGGCATAACGGCTCTCCTTAATGGCAGCTTGGCGGGCGAGGGTTCGCCAGCAACGCTGCATACCACTTATGAGCGAAATGACTTCGCAGTGGTTCCATTCTAGGCCCGATATCCAAGCCGCACCTTAATTCCCTGTAGGAGCTGCCGCAGGCTGCGATTTTTTGACTTTGCCTTTTCAAAAACAAAGATCAAAAGAATCGCGGCCTKCGGCAGCTCCTACAGGGGCGGGCGGGATTATTCGGCGTTGCAGAGCGCCAGGCAGTTATCCAGCATGCGGTTGGAGAAGCCCCATTCGTTGTCGTACCAGGCCAGCACCTTCAGCAGTTTGCCGCTGGCTTTGGTGTGGTTGGCGTCGAAGATCGACGACAGCGGGTTGTGGTTGAAGTCGCTGGAAACCAGCGGCAACGTGTTGTAACCCAAAATTTTCGAGTGCTGGCTGGCGGCTTTCATCAGCGCGTTGACCTCGTCAGCCGTGGCTTCCTTCTTCAACTGCACGGTCAGGTCCACCAGCGACACATTGATCACCGGCACGCGCACGGCCATGCCGGTCAGTTTGCCCGCCAGTTCCGGCAGCACCAGGCCTACCGCTTCGGCGGCGCCGGTCTTGCTCGGGATCATGTTCTGCGTGGCCGAACGCGCGCGGTACGGGTCGGTGTGATAGACGTCGGTGAGGTTCTGGTCGTTGGTGTAGGCATGAATCGTGGTCATCAGACCGCTTTCGATGCCCAGTTCGCGGTGCAGCACCTGCGCCACGGGCGCCAGGCAGTTGGTGGTGCACGAAGCGTTGGAGATGATCTGGTGCGACTGGCGCAGAATGTCGTGGTTCACGCCGTAAACCACAGTAGCATCGGCGCCTTTGGCCGGGGCCGAGATAATGACTTTGCGCGCGCCGGCAGTAATATGCGCGGCCGCTTTGGCGCGGTCGGTGAACAGACCGGTGCATTCGAACACCACATCGATCTTTTCCGCGGCCCATGGCAGCTCGGCCGGGTTGCGAATGGCGCTGACCGCAATGCGGTCGCCATTGACCGTCAGGCTCTCATTGTCATGGGCCACTTCGGCATCGAATGTGCCGTGAACGGTGTCGTATTTGAGCAGATGGGCGTTGATGGCGCTGTCGCCCAGATCGTTGATGGCGACGATCTGCAAATCCTGTCGATAGCCTTGGGTATACAGTGCGCGCAGGACATTACGGCCAATGCGGCCAAAACCATTGATTGCGATTCGAAGAGTCATTGAACAGCGCCGCCGTCGTTTTGTTGTTGGAATTACAAGATTATTCGCATAAAAATAGAAAACAAGCCTTTTTAGTGGCAATATTTTGTTTTATCTACAACGAGTGACCTGAATCAACTGGTCCGAATGGTCAAAAAAGCCGTCTGTCATTCCAACAACAACGGCGTTTGATCAGCATAGACAATCAGGTCGCCACATCCGTTAGCCTGGAGTTCTACACATGCATCCCCGCGTTCTTGAGGTCACCGAACGGCTTATCGCCCGCAGCCGCGCCACGCGTCAGGCTTACCTTGCACTGATTCGCGACGCCGCCACTGACGGGCCGATGCGCGGCAAGCTGCAATGCGCCAACTTCGCCCACGGCGTGGCCGGATGTGGCAGCGAAGACAAGCACAGCCTGCGGATGATGAACTCGGCGAACATCGCCATTGTTTCTTCGTATAACGACATGCTCTCGGCGCACCAGCCGTACGAGGTCTTTCCCCAGCAGATCAAAACCGCCTTGCGCGAAATCGGCTCGGTCGGCCAGTTCGCCGGTGGTACGCCGGCGATGTGCGATGGCGTGACCCAGGGCGAGCCGGGCATGGAGCTGAGCCTGCCAAGCCGTGAAGTGATCGCCATGTCGACGGCGGTGGCGTTGTCGCACAACATGTTCGACGGCGCGCTGATGCTCGGCATCTGCGACAAGATCGTCCCGGGCCTGATGATGGGCTCGCTGCGCTTCGGCCATCTGCCGACGATCTTCGTCCCGGGCGGGCCGATGGTCTCGGGGATTTCCAACAAGGAAAAAGCCGATGTGCGGCAGAAGTACGCCGAAGGCAAGGCGACCCGCGAAGAGCTGCTGGAATCGGAAATGAAGTCCTACCACAGCCCGGGCACCTGCACCTTCTACGGCACCGCCAATACCAACCAGTTGCTGATGGAAGTCATGGGCCTGCACTTGCCGGGCGCCTCTTTCGTCAACCCGAACACCCCGCTGCGTGATGCCCTGACCCGCGAAGCCGCGCATCAGGTCACGCGTCTGACCAAGCAAAACGGCAACTTCATGCCGATCGGCGAAATCGTCGACGAGAAGGCGCTGGTCAACTCGATCGTCGCGCTGCACGCCACCGGCGGCTCGACCAACCACACCCTGCACATGCCGGCCATCGCGATGGCTGCGGGCATCCAACTGACCTGGCAGGACATGGCCGACCTCTCCGAAGTCGTGCCGACCCTAAGCCACGTCTACCCGAACGGCAAAGCCGACATCAACCACTTCCAGGCCGCTGGCGGTATGTCGTTCCTGATCCGCGAACTGCTCGAAGCCGGCCTGCTCCACGAAGACGTCAACACCGTGCTCGGCCACGGCTTGAGCCAGTACACCAAAGAGCCATTCCTCGATAACGGTGAGTTGGTGTGGCGCGAAGGCCCGACCGAAAGCCTCGACGAAAACATCCTGCGTCCGGTCGCCCGTGCATTTTCCGCCGAGGGCGGTCTGCGGGTGATGGAAGGCAACCTCGGTCGCGGCGTGATGAAAGTCTCCGCCGTGGCGCTGGAAAACCAGATCGTCGAAGCGCCAGCCATGGTGTTCCAGGATCAGCAGGACCTGGCCGACGCGTTCAAGGCCGGTTTGCTGGAGAAGGATTTTGTTGCGGTGATGCGCTTCCAGGGCCCGCGCTCCAACGGCATGCCCGAGCTGCACAAGATGACGCCGTTCCTCGGCGTGCTGCAGGATCGCGGCTTCAAAGTCGCGCTGGTGACCGATGGGCGCATGTCCGGCGCGTCGGGGAAAATCCCGGCGGCGATTCACGTCAGCCCTGAAGCGTATGTCGGCGGTGCTTTGGCGCGGGTGCAAGAGGGCGATATCATCCGCGTCGATGGCGTCAAAGGCACTTTGGAACTCAAGGTCGACGCCGCCGAATTTGCAGCGCGCGAACCCGCCAAAGGCCTGTTGGGCAACAACATCGGCAGCGGTCGCGAACTGTTTGGCTTCATGCGTTTGGCCTTCAGCTCGGCGGAGCAGGGCGCCAGCGCCTTCACTTCTGCCCTGGAGACGCTTAATTGAAACTGGCTTTGGTCGGTGATATCGGAGGCACCAACGCGCGGTTCGCGTTGTGGAAAAACCAGCGACTGGAATCGGTTCAGGTGCTGGCCACAGCCGACCACGCCAGCCCGGAAGAGGCGATCAGCCTGTACCTGAGTGGCCTCGGTCTGGCGCCGGGTTCGATCGGCTCGGTGTGCCTGTCGGTGGCGGGGCCGGTGAGTGGTGATGAATTCAAATTCACCAACAATCACTGGCGCTTGAGTCGCACGGCGTTCTGCAAGACCTTGCAGGTCGAACAACTGCTGCTGATCAACGACTTCTCGGCGATGGCGCTGGGCATGACCCGTTTGCAGCCCGGGGGAATTTCGCGTGGTCTGCGAAGGCACGCCGGAGCCGTTGCGCCCGGCGGTGGTAATCGGTCCGGGCACGGGGCTGGGTGTCGGCACCTTGCTCGATCTGGGCGAAGGCCGGTTTGCCGCGCTGCCGGGCGAGGGCGGGCACGTCGATCTGCCGCTGAGCAGTCCGCGTGAAACCCAGTTGTGGCAGCACATCCACAATGAGATCGGCCATGTCAGCGCGGAAACTGCGCTGAGCGGCGGTGGCCTGCCGCGCGTCTACCGGGCGATCTGCGCAGTGGACGGACATGAACCGAAGCTTGAGACGCCGGAAGCGATCACCGCAGCCGGTCTGGCTGGCGATCCGATCGCCCTGGAAGTGTTGGAACAGTTCTGCTGCTGGCTCGGCCGCGTGGCCGGCAACAACGTGCTGACCACCGGGGCTCGTGGCGGGGTCTTCATCGTGGGTGGGGTGATACCGCGCTTTGCCGATTTCTTCGTCAACAGTGGTTTTGCCCGCAGCTTCGCCGACAAGGGCTGCATGAGCGATTACTTCAAGGGCATTCCGGTGTGGCTGGTGACGGCGCCGTATTCCGGGCTGGTGGGTGCCGGTGTGGCACTGGAGCAAGCAATCCCGGCCTGAAATGCAATCAAACTGTAGGAGTGAGCCTTTGTGGCGAGGGGATTCATCCCCGATGGCCTGCGAAGCAGGCCCGGTTTTTCCAGGGTCGCTGCGCAACCCATCGGGGATAAATCCCCTCACCACAGGTTTGTTCCCACAGGTGTTTTGTGGTGTTTGTAAAATCAGTGCTTAAGGCATAATCCGCCCCAATTCCAACAACAAGGATGCCTTCGAAGTGAGCTCAGTCAACAAGTCGATATTGTTGGTCGATGACGACCAGGAAATACGCGAGTTGCTGGAAACCTACCTGACCCGCGCCGGGTTTCAGGTGCGGGCCACCGCCGATGGCGCCAGTTTCCGCCAGGCCCTCAACGAGGCGCCGAGCGATCTGGTGATCCTCGATGTGATGCTGCCCGACGAGGACGGTTTCAGCCTGTGCCGCTGGGTGCGTCAGCATCCGCGTCAGGCGCAGGTGCCGATCATCATGCTCACCGCCAGTTCCGACGAAGCCGACCGCGTGATCGGTCTGGAGCTCGGCGCTGACGACTACCTCGGCAAACCTTTCAGCCCCCGTGAACTGCAAGCGCGAATCAAGGCGCTGCTGCGACGAGCGCAGTTCGGTCAGGAGCGCAGCGGCAGCGACGTGCTGGCCTTCGACGAGTGGCGACTGGACATGGTCAGCCATCGACTGTTCCACACCGACGGCGAAGAAGTGATTCTCTCCGGCGCTGACTTCGCGTTGCTGAAGTTGTTTCTCGATCATCCGCAGGAAATTCTCGACCGCGACACCATCGGCAACGCCACCCGTGGCCGTGACCTGATGCCGCTCGACCGCATCGTCGACATGGCCGTCAGCCGCTTGCGCCAGCGCCTGCGAGACACGGAAAAACCGCCACGGCTGATCCGCACCGTGCGCGGCAGTGGCTACCAACTGGCAGCCAATGTGGTTGCCGGCAATGGTCACTGAGTCGCTGCGCAGGCTCGCCAACACAGTACCGGTGCCGCGTTCGCTGCTCGGGCGCATGCTCCTGCTGACTCTGTTGGCGGTGTTGTTCGCACAGACCTTGTCGAGCGTGATCTGGGTCTCGCAACTGCGCGCCACCCAGCTCGAGGGCCTGGTCACCAGTGCCCGCAGCCTCGCCCATTCGATGACCGCCAGCGTCAGTTATTTCCGCTCGTTGCCGGTGGCGTATCGACCACTGGTGCTCGACCAGTTGCGCAGCATGGGCGGCACCCGTTTCGTGGTGACGCTCAATGACAAACCGCTGGGCATGGACGTGCTGCCGATCACCCCGCGCAAGGCTGCGGTGATTCAAGCGGTGGATGAAGTGCTGCGTCAGTCGCTGGGCCATGACACGGATATTTCGGTGACTTTCGTCAGCCCCGAGGATCTGCGGATCTTCAATGCCGGGCTGAAACTCGATGAGCTACCGCGCTCGTGGGCGCATTACGCGTTGACCCTGGAACCGGTTAATCCACCCGTGCTGGTCACGCAGATTCAAATGGCCCCGGGCGAGTGGCTGTACATCGCCTCGTTGCTGCCCGAGCCCTACACCAGTCTTGAAGAGCAAGGCCTGCCGGCGCAGCAGGTGTGGTTCATCGTCCTCACCAGCGGCTTTTTGCTGCTGTTCATCGGCTTGCTGGTGCACTGGCAGAGCCGGCCGCTCAAGCGTCTGGCGCGGGCGGCGCGGGATCTGTCGCTGGGCGCCGATGTCGAGCCGGTGGCCGAGGGCGGTGGCAGTGAAGTGGTGGAAGTGGGCCGTGCGTTCAACACCATGCGCGAACGCATCAGCCGCTACCTGACCGAGCGCAGCCAATTGTTCAGCGCGATTTCCCATGACCTGCGCACGCCGATCACTCGCCTGCGTTTGCGCGTCGAACTGCTCGAAGACGAGACGCTGCAAGCCAAGTTCGGTCGCGATCTGGATGAACTGGAGTTGCTGGTCAAGGGCGCGCTGCAATGCGTGAAAGACACTGACATCCACGAGAACATCGAGCCGGTGGATCTCAACCATGTACTCGACTGCCTCGTAGAACCGTACCTGGCGCCCAACGGCAATGGCCGCGTGACCCTGCAAGGCAAAGCGCTGGCGGCGTATCCGGGCAAGCCTTTGGCGTTGAAGCGCTGCATCGGCAACCTCATCGACAATGCCCTGAAGTACGGGCAGAACGCGCACCTGCACATCGATGACGATGAGCGCGCGTTTGTCCTGCACGTCGACGACGAAGGCCCGGGCGTACCGGAGCAGCGGCTGGAACAGGTGTTCGAGCCGCACTTTCGCTTGGCCGGGCAGCAGCAAGGCTATGGTCTCGGTTTGGGCATTGCGCGCAACATCGCCCACAGCCATGGCGGTGAGGTGACGCTGCAGAATTTGCGTGAGGGCGGGTTGCGGGTGACGTTGCAGTTGCCGCGTTCAGTAGACTGAAGATCAAAAAGATCGCAGCCTTTCGGCAGCTCCTACAC